>NZ_JAQEUJ010000010.1:0-97841 GCF_027695515.1 Coprococcus sp. LG101-27 | reverse complement strand
TATTAAAAGAATTTGGCATTGAATTGAATGGAACTAAGTAAATTATCTACGTTATGCCAAATGGAGGTAACAAATATGATCTTAACAACATATGATAAAGACTTATATGAGAAAACCTTGAAAGAAGATGCCAGAGAAGAAGGCAGAGAGGAAGGACGCGCTGAAATCAGAGCAGAATTAAATGAATTTAAACTACTAAACAAATATCTCCTAAAATCCAAACGCTACAATGACCTCGAACGTGCTACCGAAGATATCGAATATCAAAAGAAACTATTAAAAGAATTTGGCATTGAATTGAATGGAACTAAGTAATTTATCTACGTTATGCCAAATGGAGGTAACAAATATGATCCTGACGACATATGATAAAGACTTATATGAGAAAACCTTGAAGGAAGATGCCAAAGAGGAAGGCAGAGAGGAAGGGCTTACGAAAGGACGCGCTGAAACCAGAGCAGAATTAAACCAGTTAACCATATGTCTTCTAAATGCCAAACGCTACAACGATCTGGAACATGCCGCAAAAGACATCGAATACCAAAAGAAACTATTAAAAGAATTAGGCATTGAATAAAAACTAAATAACCCTTACCCCCATCCCGTGACTGATCACCGTCTAAGATACAGTGCATCTCCCCAATATCAGTCACGGGATCTTTTTGTCCGGAAAATCCCTCTCCCTCACCGCTATAACCAGATCACTCCTTTTCTATGCGCTCCCCGCAAGCTATACTTTTTGCACTTCCATCACATTATTCCCCACTTTTACTTCTATTCTAATATCCCAATACATATAGTAGAGTCAGACACAAATATTACGCACTCCTACAAATCATGATGTTGGGGTTCAAAGGTATTTTGACCCCTTTGATACTAGATTGCTACGTGCTTTGCACTCTCGCAATCCTCAAAAGCATTCGTAGTCCGCTCATTTTTCTTTGAAAAATGGCTACTTACTCATGTTTTTGGCGGATCAAGAGGTCAAAAATCCTCTTGCAAGCAAGCTTGCATCGGCTTTCTGACATTTTGACTCTGGTATCAAATCATTATATTATTACAAAAACATGACTATTTCTTGTTATAGCTTAAAAAGTTAATATTTTTCGTTATTGGTAATGATTCACGTAATGCTTTGTCAGATACAATACCTATATAAGATAAAAAAGTCTAAATAATTAGGAAGGGCAGATGAAAACTGACATGAATAAAAAGCAAAAAAATACAAGAACTTTTTTAATAAAAATCATGGATCAGCAGAACGGTACCTGGCAGGGCAGCGTTACCTGGGTGGAAGAGCAGCGAGAGCAGCATTTCCGCAGTGCCCTTGAATTATTGAAGCTGATAGACGGAGCACTTGATAACAATTATGAAGTCAGAATTGAGGAATAGAAGGAGGACGCCATGAAAAGTAATACAAAGAAACGTTTAATAGCATTCATGCTTTGCATGGTACTTGTGCTTAGCAGTACGATATCAGCTTTTGCTGATGAGCCACAGAACACAGACAGCCAGAGTCAGGCCGAAGTCGTAACAGAACCGACGGCAGATGAGCCACAGAACACAGACAGCCAGAGCCAGGCCGAAGTCGTAACAGAACCGGCGGCAGATGAGGCTACAGAAGATACAACTACTGAAGATGTGTCTACTGAAAATACGATTACCGAAGATGTGTCTGATACACCTGACATCGAAATACCTTCGAAAAAAGAATGGTCAGTACAAGTAGGAAATGCTACTGTTAAAGTAAATGGATCAGCCGATGCTCTTCCTGCAGACGCACAACTCTCCGTAACAGAGATTACTTCAGAAGATGAAGTGAAAGAGATCGAAAAAGCAGTAGAAGAAAAAGCGATCGAAGAACAGTTTTCCATCAAGAATATCTTCTCCTATGATATCAAATTCTTGGTAAACGGTTCTGAAGTACAGCCTACCACTCCGGTTCAGGTCAGCGTAGACACTCCGGAGATTGTATCCAACGAGAATACAGCAGTACTGCATGTGGATGACAATAATGTAGCGGAAGACATGAACGGTGCTGTTGATGGAGAAGGAAAAGTCGTATTCGATGCTCCGCATTTTTCTAAATATGTCATTGTTCAAAAAGGTAAATCAAAGGTTAACGTTACTATTGAATACTATGATGATACCCAGACTCCAAAGGCTATGATATATGCAAGCAAAAAGGAATTATCACCTGGGGAAAGCATAAGCAATTATGACATAGCTGATAACTGGAACATAAATTGGGCAGAGAAGAGTACTACAGATGGAAAATTTGAAAGTATATCAAATCTTGATGAAATCCAAGTCGTAAGCGATTGCATAATTAGGGTATATTACACTCCTCAAGAAAAAACACTTGCTGGAAGTACTACATTTTATGACTATACCGTTAAAGCCGGTAAACAGGATGGATCTTGGGGCTTTAGTGATACATATTATTCATTTAATCAGTTGACAAATGACAAATCACCAAAAGTTAGTGAAAACAAAAAACTTATTGCAGGCACGAATGATTCAAACGTTGGTCAAAATTATCCGGAGTATCAACAGTATAAGATTAGTTTGCCAGATAGTAACGGTAATACAAAAGATGCAAACTGTTATACTGGAGGAGATAGTACAATCCCAGGATTGCTAAAAGAAATTGATGATAACGGTAATGTAATATTCAATTACGCAGAACCGGGATTTTTTGTGGATAGCGATTATAGCGTTCAATTCGGAGGAAGTATCTTCGGTGGAAGTGAAAAGAGATTTCTGAGAAAAGTGTATAAAGATTACACTTTGGAATTTGCCCGAAAAGGTGATACTTATACACTTAATGGCGTAAGAAATAAGGATAACGGTTGGGTTACAGGCGCAGGAAACAATTTCTATCCGTTAAACAGTGTGAAACCTTCTTATGAAGATAGTGAAAGAGGCAATAACAATTATTTCGGAATGCGATATGATGTCACATTCAAGATTGGTGATTATGTAGGACCACTTAATTACAAATTCACAGGTGACGATGATTTATGGGTAGTTCTTGATGGTAAGAAAATAGTAATTGATCTTGGTGGTATTCATAGCGCAGCAACAGGAAATGTTGATTTGTGGCAGTATATTGGTGATAAAGAAAATCTGACAGAAGCACAAAAACAACAGACTCATACATTGACAATCCTTTATATGGAACGTGGTGCAGGCGCATCTAATTGTCAGATGGAGTTTACTCTTCCATCAGCGAAGATACAGCAAGTCGATAAAACAAAGATGACAAACATTTCATTCTATAAAACAGATGCAGATGGAACCGGTCTTTCCGGTGCACAGTTTACATTAACGAATGACAGCACAAAGACCACAATGTATGCAGCTTCCGAAAGTGATGGATTGGTTCAGTTCCAGCAGCTCGTAGCCGGAACCTATACATTAACAGAAACACAGGCACCAAAAGATTATGTTACACCAACAACCTCATGGAAAGTAAAAGTAACTGCTGATGGTAATAATGGTTTAAGCACAAAGATATACCAGGCAGATGGTACAACAGAACTTGGAAAGCTTACCGGTGGTGAATACCAGATTATCAACTCAGCAAGCACACCAGTACAGCCTCCGACACCGGGCATTGTTGAAACAAAGAAAGAACTGTCTCATGAAAAGTATATTGCTAAGAATGAAGATGGTACATACAATCTTACGTTAAATGTTTCAGGTGCAGTTGGAAGCGAGTCCTATGCGAATAAGCTGGATGTACTGTTCGTGATGGATACGTCGAACAGTATGAAACGTGGAATGGATTCTTCGCGAGACCAAAATAACTACACAACGAATAGTAGTAGTCGTTTCTACAATCAGCAAAAAGCTGTAGAAGATGCTGTTGCGAAATTGAAAAACAAGAAAAATGTAGATGCTCAATTTGCAGTGGTGGCGTTTGATACACAAGCGGGTATCAAAACAGATTGGACAAAGGGCTCGATTACATATCCCACCAGAGTTGGAAATTATTCGGGTTATAACAAAAAGGCCGGTGGAACAAATTATGAAGCAGGATTAATAAAAGCAAAGGAATTGCTTGATAGCGGACGAACTGATGCAACAAAAATAGTTGTATTTCTGTCAGATGGTGATCCAACCTTCTACTACAAAAAGAATAGCCAAGGTAATATAACTGGAATTGGTGGTGGTGACGGAAATAGCTATAGTGATACAGCAATGGCCAATGCCCAAACTCAACTTAGCAAAATGAGTATGAACTACTTCTACACAGTCGGAGTTGGTCCTGAAGATAGTTACAATCATTTATCAAGTCTGATCAGCAATGCTCCGAGCGGAACAGTAACCGGTAGTTACAACGGTACAGATTCAAGTAATTTGAAAAATGCTTTTGATACAATCATCAGAGATGCAACAGAACTTCTTTGTACAGATGTAACTGTAACCGATACGTTAACCGATGAAGTTGAATTAGTTAATCAAGATTTACAGGTGGTTGTCAAAGATGAAACTGGAAAGGTTATCACCAAACTGAAAGATGCTTCAGGAGATGAAGTAGCCGTATCAGAGATTATAACTGTCAGTACAGCGAAAGACTCAAACGGCAAGACTCAGATTATTATGCGATTTGAACCTGGCTATAAGCTGGAATCAGGTTACACGTATTATGTAACAGCAAAAATCCAGCCAACTACAAAAGCCTATCTGAAGTATCAGAATGAAAGCTATACAGATACTGGTGATGAAAATACAGACGAATATCTTGAAACGGATAAAAAACCTGGAAAAGATACTAGGAATGATGGAACATCTTCAAAACAAAAAGGATTCTATTCAAACGAATCAGCAAATGTAACATACAAGTACAACAATAAAACATATGAGAAACCTTATGCAAAACCCGTTATACAGGTAAATGCCAGTACAGATTCTCATACAGTGGTTAAACAGTGGGAAAATGACTCAGATAAAGTAGCCGTTGGCGTCGAGTTGAAGGCTTATGTAACAGAAGCGGCGGATTCTCAAATAAACGCTGATAATCCGAAGTATCTTACAAGTGCAGATGTAAAAAATCTTCCGACGTCCATGCAAGTTAATTTGTCAGAAGCAAACAAATGGACCTATACCTGGGAAAATCTTCCGGATAAATACTTTTACGAAACTACAGATGGTATCAAAGAAACAGCTATCCATTACACAGTAGAAGAAGTCCAGACAGAGGCTACAAACGCATTTTACGGTCAGGTTACTGAATCAGATGATGGAAAGACCACTACGATTCTGAATAAGAAGAAAGATCAAGAGGATAAGCCGTTTATTGAAGTGACCAAAACGTTTGAAGGACTTACAAAAACACAGATTCAAGAGTTGGCTAATTCAGAGAATCCATATACAATTACATTGATTCATACTGATACAAACACGTCTAAAACGCTTATAATGAATGCAGGTAAATTAAACGATATACTTCAGAGCAATGATAACAAAAAAGTATGGACATATACCTGGAAACTGGAAGATTGTTTGGATGGCACATACAAAGTCAGTGAAAGCAATTACGGTAAAGATGGATACGATGTAACTGTCACTGTCAATGGACAACAAGTTACAAATTGGAATGATTTTTCAGTAAGTACAAAGCAAGCAACAATAGAAGAATATAAACAATCTGAAAATACTACTACGTGCTCACCAAAAACGTTTTCTATAGGCAAAGTTAATTTAATTGTTGCAAAGCTCACTGCGAACGAAGGATATTTCGTGTGGACAAACACACCGGTAAGCATCAGTGAACGTAAAGAGATAGTGAAATTGATAAATGATAAAATCGATGGAATCAAAGGAATCGGATTTAGTCCAGAAGCAGAATTACAAAAATGCTATTTCTATAGTGGAAATGGAATAAAAGACACGTTGGTATTCAGAAATGGTGAGATCAAGTATGACGGGCAGGATGTACTTACGTTTGATGCATCAAAACAGTGGTCTATGTTTGCAGCTGGAACGTACACATTTACCGAACCACAGAACGCTGAGATTCAGATCACGAATACTTATTCGGAACAAACTGCAGATTTAGATTTGATTAAGACTTCAGTAACCGGAACAAAATTTGATGGCGCAGAATTCAAGCTGTATAAGAAGAATGATGAGGGAGCATATGAACTTCAGAAATTTGAATATACAGATGAGTCTGGAAAAAATCAGACAAGAGAAACCATCCAGGTAATAAATACCGAAGGATCAAAAGCTGAACTTAAAAATCTTCAGTCTGGACAGTATTATCTGGAAGAAGTAAAGGCACCGGAAGCTTGTATGTTGTTAGCAGACAAGATTTATTTCAAACAGGAAAAGGGTAAGATTACTTTAACAGATAAGGAGGGAAAAGCACTTTCAAGTGAACCTACAATGTGGACACTTTCGAACACAGCTGGAAAATATACCTTAACTGTAAAAAACGAAATTCTCTATTCCCTCCCATCAGCTGGAGGCACCGGAATTTACTTGTATATGATTGGCGGTATCTTACTTATGTTTGCAGCCGTATGGATCTTATATAAAAACAAATGCAAGGAGGTGCTGGAAAAATAATTGTAAGAATTAATTTTTCAGTGGCTTCTTGCCACACAAAAACGTTATTATCCCATATGAGGGGACAATAAAAAATGGGCAAAACCCTTAAAAGAAAAGGAGACAAAATATGAAGAAGATGAGAAAAATCTTTGCAGTGTTATTAACACTGGCTATGGTACTCGGAATGAGTATGACATCGTTTGCAGCGGATGCAAAAGCAACAATTACACTTAAAAACTTTGACACAGCTAATAAAGTTGAGTATATGCAGAT
Organism: Coprococcus sp. LG101-27; assembly: GCF_027695515.1. Taxonomy (NCBI): domain Bacteria; kingdom Bacillati; phylum Bacillota; class Clostridia; order Lachnospirales; family Lachnospiraceae; genus Coprococcus; species Coprococcus sp. LG101-27. Next base: position 91,007 of record NZ_JAQEUJ010000010.1, on the reverse strand, counting down.
TATCCAGAAAGATGAAACCAAAACTTCTGGTTGGGCATTTACTAATGGTGCAGGAGCATGCTTTACAAAAGCATTCGGACTTACAGATTCAGATGATGCACAGCAGCAGGTTATCTGGGGATTAATTAAGTATAATGATAATAATGTTAAATTACCAACAGGTGTAACTGCAGAAACTGCTACAGCAGCAAAAATTGACTTAGCATTAAGTAAAGTTGCAGCACTTAATGGTTTCACAGAATCAACAGATAAAACAAAAATCGAAGTAAGCGCAGCTGGTATTTATGCAATCAAAGCAGAAGAAACAGGATTTACTTATAAAACAGCAACAGCATATGTAGGATTTGGAGAACCATATCCAGCATTAACAAATGCAGAAGTAACAGCTAAAAAATCTCCAACAACTGTAGACAAAACAGTAGCTGATGACGATCATGTAGTAGCAATCGGAGATATCGTAACTTATACAATTGAAGCATATGTACCATTTCTTGATGCAGCTAATACTGAAAACAGAACATTTACAATTACTGATAAAATTAAAGGTGCTGAATATTATTTAGCAGGTCCAAATGCAGTTAATAGTGTAACTATGGAAGGCAAAGATGGGCAAGTTGGAGAAATCGTAGTAAATGAAGATGGTAAAGGATTTACCGTTAATTTAAACACTTTAGTTGCTGATACAGACAATCCGAACGCTGGAAAGAAAATCACAGTTACCTATACTGCAAAAGTAACCAAAACAACAGTAGAAAACAAAGCTGGTAGTCATGCAGCTGGTGTAGACTACGGTGCTGATAATGTCCCAGTTAAGTTATTTACTGGAGAACTTGTTTTACTGAAATATGGTGATGGCAATGTAAATAATGCTTTAGCAAACGCTGAATTCGTATTGTATAAAGATGGCGAAGAAGTACCATTAACATTCACAAAGCAGGAGAATGGAAAATATAAATATGCTCCGGATGCAGAAGATGCTACAGCAACACTTGTAACAGATGAAAACGGTATGATTGATGTAGAAGGTTTAGATGTTGGTTCTTATCATTTCGAAGAAACTAAAGCACCAGAAGGATATTCTATCAATACAGATGGTAAAACTCTTACACTTACTGTAAATGGAGATGTTGCTACAGCTAAATTATATAATGAAGGTCAGTTAAATGATACAAAACTTTCCGCTCTTCCATCAACCGGTGGTATCGGTACAACAATCTTCACAATCGCTGGATGCGTTATCATGATCGCAGCAGCTGGTCTGTTCTTCGCAAGCCGCAAGAAATCAGACAACAAATAATTGCAATAATTATTTATAATCAGATATTGAATCCGGGGCAGGTCGCCCCGGATTCCTAAAAAATAATACAACAGCAAGGAGAGTTCGGATGAAACGCAAAACAAACAAACTTATTATTGGCATCATATTTTTAGCCGGGTTGTCCTTACTGCTGTATCCATTCGTTGCAAACCAGTGGAATAACTACAGGCAAAAGCAATTGATCAGCAGTTATGAACAGACTGTATCCGAAAAGGATGCAGCACATGAGATTGATTATGACGCAGAACTGCAGAAAGCAGAAGCTTACAACGAAGCCTTACTTCCAAGTATCCTTCCTGACTCATTTGCAGTTGCCGCAGCCAGTGACAAAGAAGACCAGTCCTACATGGATGCTCTGAATATTGCCGGTGACGAGATGATGGGAATCGTGGAGATCCCGAAGATTGACATCAAGCTTCCGATCTACCACACTACCGACGAAGATGTTCTCAAACAGGCAGCTGGACATCTGGAAGGAAGCTCTCTTCCAATCGGCGGTAAAAGTACACACGCCGTTATCTCCGCACACCGTGGACTTCCGAGTGCGTCTCTTTTTACCGATCTGGATCAGCTGGAAGAAGGCGATCATTTTCTGATCCATGTATTAAACGAAACATTATGTTATGAAGTCGACAAGATTTCCGTAGTAAAACCGGAAGAAACTTCCTCTCTTGCAGTAGAAGAAGGAAAAGATCTTGTAACACTTTTAACCTGTACTCCATACGGAGTCAATACCGAGCGGCTTCTGGTCCGTGGTCACAGAGTACCTTATGTGGAACAGGAAGTTGCCGATGAGAAGACACCGCTCAGCGGAATTAGTCTTCATACAAATTATCTTTTATGGGTAATTATTGGTCTTGTAATTACCACAATCTTCATCCTTGTGTTATACTTAAAGGAGAAGAAGCTTCAAAAGAAGAAAAATGAGACCTCTTAAAAAGAGAATAAGAACGAGAAAGGGAATATGCCTATGAAAAGAAAAATCTCAACCTTCCTTTTCGGTCTGTTATTCTTGATAGGATTTGGGATTCTGATCTATCCGATGGTATCCAACCAGTGGAACACCTACAGACAGAATCAGCTGATCAGCAGCTATGACAATACAATACAGGACATGGAACCGGAGGACTTCACCTCTGAGTGGGAAAAGGCAAAAGCTTTCAATGATACCATTCAGCAGAACAACCTCTACGGAGATGTATTTGGTGAAGATGAAAATGACATCAAAGACACCGAATACTGGAAGATCCTGAACGTTGCAGATGACGGAGTAATGGGATATCTTTCCATTCCGAAGATCAACATCAAGCTTGCCATTTACCATGGCACCGGTGACAAGGATCTGCAGACCGGTGTCGGACATCTGAACGGCACAAAGCTTCCGATCGGAGGGGAGAGTACCCACAGTGTTCTCGCAGCTCACCGTGGACTTCCAAGCGCAAAGCTTTTTACCGATATCGATCAGCTCGAAGTTGGCGATAAATTTTACATCCATGTACTGGATGAAGTCCTTGCCTACAAGGTAGACCAGATTCTTCCGATGGTAGACAAAGACGATCATGAAACACTGGAGAAAGCACTCCAGATTGAAGAAGGAAAAGATCAGGTAACTTTATTTACCTGTACACCATATGGAGTCAACTCCCATCGTCTTCTCGTAAGAGGAACCAGAGTTCCATATAACGGCGAAGAGGATGCTACCGAATCAGTTACAGATTCTATGGTAAAAGCCATTCAGAATTATTATATGCTCTATTTAATTTTAGGACTTTCAATCACGATTCTTGTGATCATTCTCTTGCGATTCCTTTCCAAGAGAAAAGCTCACAAAGAATAACCAAGATTTTTAAGGAGGACATGAGGCGATGATGAATAAACGATTAAAACAGGGAAGTACTTTTCTCTTAGCTGTCGCTCTTACATTTCCACTGCTCACTCTTCCGGGTGCGAAAGCCGCAAGCGCGATCGATACCGATGCAGAGTGTTCCATCCAATTTGACATTGGTGGAAACAGTGAACTTCTAAATGACGACGTTACTGTTCAGGTCAATCTGTACAAAGTTGCATCAGTTGATGTATCCGGCAACTATACCGCAACCGGTGCATTTTCAAAACTGGATTTTTCATCCGTAAGTGCTGATAACCTGGATACTGCAGCTGCTACCTGGGCAGAACGTGCCAAAGAAGCACAAGGTAAGTTGACAGATTCAAAGGGAAATACGGTTGTTGATCCAACCGAAACCGTTACACTGCAGAACGGAAGAGGCTACCAAGATAAATTGGATACCGGACTTTACCTTGTAGATACACCAAAAGTGATTACAACCAATTATACTTATACCTTTACTCCTTACCTTGTATCACTTCCGACCAATAATTACTACAGTGGTAACGGTGCAAGTGATGACTGGATCTACGATTTGACCAAAGAATACAACAGTGCAGTTGGTCTGAAACCGGAACAGCACGTAAGATACGGTAATCTGGTGATCAATAAGGAACTGGTAGATCACAATGCTACCTTCGGTAACAATGCAACGTTCGTATTCCAGATCGATATCACAACACTGGATAAGAAGACCGAAACCAGAATCGAAGAGCTTACCTTCAATGCAGCAGGTAGCGATTCTGTAACGATCGAAAAAATTCCTGCTGGATCTCATGTCAAGGTAACGGAGGTTTACAGCGGTGCAAGCTATGAACTCGCTTCTGCTAAAAGTCAGGAAACAGACATCATTGCTAATCCTGAAAAAGAAACCGAAGTAGAATTCAGACCGGCAGAGGTTTCATTTATCAACAAACACGATGGACGTACCAATGGCGGCTACGGTGTAAAAAATAATTTCAAGCTGGACGAAAATGGTCAGTATCAGTACACCGAACCGGCAGAAAAGAACTAGGAAGGGGGAGTCGGAATGAGAAAGTTACATAAGAAACCACTTATCATGGCAGCAGCAACACTTGCTCTTACCGGAACCCTGGCAGTTGGAAGCGCGATGGCGTATTTTACAACCTATTCGACAGCCGGTGGCGGTGTAACAATGAATATGGGATTTACAGAAACCATCCCAAATGAAACAGTAGATCAAAACGGGAAGCATGTCACGATCAGCAATATCGGTGATTATGACTGCTTCGTAAGAGTAACGGCATTCGCTCCGGTAGCACTTACATACAACGCTCCGGACGGCGGATGGACCGAAATGGTCGACGAGAATGACAAGAATGTCTCCTACTGGTGTTACGACGATGTCCTTCCGGCAGGCAAGACAACCGAACAGGAACTCAATATCACTTATAAGTTCCCGGAAGGGGATGACAAACCAGAAGAATTCAACATCGTAGTTATCCAGGAATGCACACCGGTTCTCTACGACAACGATGGTACACCATACGCCGACTGGAACCACGTAATCAAAGACGACAGCACACAGACGACAGAGTAGGAGGTAATGAGAATGAAAAAGAAAAAGAAATCATTTCCAAAAAAACCTGCCCTGGTTCTGACAGCCGCAGCACTCCTGCTGGTTGGAAGCACTGTCGGCAGTACACGCGCCGCACTCACTTACTACAGTGAGAATTATTCCGCACAGATGAATATGCAGAGTATCGGCGTATCTCTTCTGGAAAATGACAAAGTAGTCAGCAGCCGGGATTATGTATCGAACAATGAATGGAAGGGAACCTCAGAAGGCGAGCTTCTCACAGATCTTCTCGGAAAGGATGATACATTTACACCGGGCAAAAAATATAACGAAGCAATCAGCGTCAAGAACAGCGGTACGATCGACACCTTTGTACGTGTCATCATTACAAAGAGCTGGCAGGACAAAGAAGGAAAGAAGAATACCACTCTTTCACCGGATTTGATCGAGCTGAACTTCCTCACAGACAATGGATGGCAGATTGCAAACGCACAGTCTACGAAAGAGCGTACCGTTCTTTATTATACAAAGGCAGTTGCAGCCGGAGATACCACACCGGCATTATCGGATACACTCCGCATCAATCCTTCGATTGCATCGGATGTAACAAAACATGTAACCGAATCTGAAAAAGGAAAAAGCATCACTTATACTTACAAGTACAATGGCTACACCTTCCACATTGACGCAGAGGTGGATGCAGTTCAGACACACAACGCAAAGGACGCGATCAAGAGTGCCTGGGGCGTGGACATAAATGTATCAGACGACGAAACAACAATGAGCTTACAGTAGGGAGGTACAGAGTATGAAAAAGAAAATTTTGTGCCTCGCCATGACAGTGATAATGGCAGCAGGGGTACACACAACTGCATTTGCAAAGGATTATCAGGGAGCCGACGGATGGCAGGTTAATTTCACCGGCGGCAAGATGGAAAGTAATTTTAAAAGCTCCGATGTGACTGACGAGCTGGCAAATATCCAGCCGGGCGACAGCATCGAGCTCAAGGTTCAGCTTAAGAACTCCGACAGTACGGATACCGACTGGTACATGACCAATGAAGTGATCCAGACACTGGAGGATGCACAGTCTTCCGCAGAAGGTGGTGCTTACGAATACAAGCTGACCTATGTTGGAAGTGACAATGCCGAAAAGGTACTCTATGACAGCTCAACTGTCGGAGGGGAAGGTGCTTCCAAAGCAGGAGAAGGTCTGAAGCAGATCGATAGCTCAACCCAAGAATATTTCTACCTCGGAAGACTTGCTTCCAATAATACCGGAACGGTACACCTTACCGTCGGTGTTGAAGGTGAGACACAGGGCAACGGTTATCAGCTCACACTCGCAAAGCTCCGCATGAACTTTGCAGTAGAAAAGGTTTCAGCCGGCAAAACCATCACCAAGAATAAGATTGTTAAGACAACCAACACCGTTAAGACCGGTGATACCGCAAGAGTTCTTCTCTTCTGTGTGCTTGCACTCATCAGTGGACTGATCCTTCTTGCATATGGTATCTACACACTCAATAAGAACACAAAAAGACGCAGACAGAAAGGAGAGTAAGCAGATGAAAAAATGGAAAAGATTACTGGTTTCTCTTCTGACTGTATCCATGACACTCGGTGCATCCACAATGAGCGTTATGGCAGATGATACTACACCGTATACCTACAAGGTAACATTATCCGCAGGTAACAAAGGAACAATTAACGGACAGAACAAGATCGAGCAGACAAACATTGCTTCCGGTTCTACCGTTACTTTCAATCTGAATGACATCCAGGTAACAGACGACAAGTATTATGTCAAAGGAATCCGTCTCAGCGGACGTGACAATAACGAAACACTTGCGGCTCCTTCCTTTACCGTTGATAAAGATGCCGACTATGTAGTCGCTTACGGAATCAAAGGCAATATGGTTGCCTATACCGTAAATTATCAGGATGCATCCGGTAAATCACTGGCAGAAAGTCAGACATTCTATGGCAATATCGGTGATAAACCGGTCGTTGCTTACCGTTATATTGAAAATTATATTCCAGATGCTCTTGCACTTACGAAGACTTTGAGTGATAATGAATCTGAGAATGTATTTACGTTTACCTACACACCGGGAGCTACAGACCGTATCGTTGAGACAACAACTACCGTCACAATAACAGTTCCTGGAACCGCAACTCCTGCCGGTGCAGCAGGTACAACCGGAGCTGCCGGTACAACAGGTGCAGCCGCCGGTACTGGTACAGGTACTACAGTAGGTGGTGCTACAGCAGGTGGCACTACAGCAGGTGGCACTACAGCGGGTGGTACTACAACAGGCGGTACTGCCGGTGGTACAACGAATGCAGACAATTCTCAGGATACGACAGACGATACGACCACCGCACCGGATGAACAGACACCAAAGTCTCTGGTAGATCTGGATGATGAAGACACTCCAAAAGGAAATATCGATGCGAAAGACAAGACGAGCAAAACTCCGATCGCAGCAGGAATCGCTATTATCGTTGTTGCAGTAGCAGCTCTCGCAGGACTGATCGTATTCTTGAAAAAACGTGCAAAATAAAAAAAGCGCGGCACTAAAGGAGAAGTCTTTTTTGAAGAGAACGAAGAAAAAGAAAAGCCCAGTGGCTGCATTTTGCAGTGCACTGGGCACTGTTTTACTGACAGTACTGATTCTTGCCTGTATTCCGCTGACGCTTCCGAAAGCTTTTGGTTTTCAGATGTATACCGTGATCAGTGGGAGCATGGAACCGGCGATCCCGACGGGAAGCCTGGTCTATGTCCGGTATGAAGAACCAGACACGATCGTCAAAGATGATGTCATTGCTTTTTACAGCAACAATGCAGACGGCTCGATCATCACCCACCGTGTAGTATCCAACAGCCCGGCGATGGGACAGTTTATCACAAAAGGGGATGCCAATAAGGAAAAAGATATGAATCCGATCCCTTACAACAACTACATCGGAAAAGTAAAGCTTTCTGTTCCGGTTGTTGGCGGTATCGCACAGACTGCAACCGGCACTGCTGGAAAGATTGCCGCTGCATCTATGATCGGTCTTGCTTTGATTCTTGAAATCGTTGCTGCCATGCTTGACAGACGCGATGACGAAGACGAATAAGAGAGAACGTTTTTCATTTTAACTTGCTAAAGTGTAAAACATTTGCTAAAATAATATCAGATTGTATTGTCAGAAGAAGATGGGGGAATTTCACAATTCTCCCATTTGTCATATATTGAAAAGAATGGAGAGGTGAATGGATTGTTATCCAACCAGATTTTACAGAGAACAATCAATGAAATAGGGGATATCATCGAGTGTAACTGTTCCATCTGGAACACAGACGGAGTGATGCTTGCAGCTGTAGGTAAGGAGAAGCCTGCAGTAAAAAAAGCTGTCTGCTCATTTTTAAAAGAGCTGGAGGTTACCGGCGTATCGGAGGAGCACCTGGATGAATGCTATGGCCTGTTTCCGGTTTATGATGATGATGAACTGACTTATATTTTCGTGATCGAGCACAATAATGAGATTGATGTGCATACCAGCGGACGCTTAAGTGTCTGCCAGCTGGAGAGCCTTTTAAGATCCGGAAGCGAACGTCTTGACCGTAACCGTTTTATCCAGAACCTGCTCCTGGATAACCTGCTTCTCGTAGATATCTACAATCAGGCGAAAAAGCTTGGTATTACAGTGGAGCAGCGCAGAGTCGTCTATCTGATCGAACCGAAGAATCCGGATGACACGATCGTCCTGGATATGATCCGTGGGATTTATTCCTCGGGAACCGGTGATTTTGTTACTGCCGTAGATGAGGGACATATTATTCTGATCAAGTCCCTTGACAGTACGGATGATTATGATACGATCCGTTCGACTGCCGATATGCTGGTGAATGCGATCAACACCGAAGCTATGGTCAATGTCCGGCTTTCCTTCGGAACCATCATTCCCGAACTCAAAGAGGTCTCACAGTCTTACAAAGAAGCAGGCATGGCTCTGGATGTGGGACGTATCTTCTATCCGGAACGCAATATTTTATCCTACCGCGAACTCGGTATCGGACGGCTGATCCACCAGCTTCCCGTTTCCTTATGCGAGATGTTCCTGGAAGAAGTATTTGCCGGAAATACCGTTGATCAGTTTGACGAAGAAACCTTATCCACAGTTGATAAATTTTTTGAAAACAGCCTGAATATTTCGGAGACAGCGAGACAGCTTTTCGTCCACCGGAATACGCTCGTCTACCGGCTGGAGAAGATCCAGAAGCAGACCGGGCTGGATGTCAGAGTGTTTGAGGACGCCCTGACATTTAAGATTGCTCTGATGGTCGCAGACCACATGAAATTCATAGAAAACAGAAAATAGGAGGACATGATATGGTGAAATTATACGAAGGCGGTGCCTATCTTTTACACGGTACTGAGGTAATTGCAGATGCACCCGATGCACTTGCTGCCGTAAAAAGCAAGACAGGGATTGAGACAACAAAAGAAGCTGCTGCAAAAGAGACAATGGCTTATGGGATCTTAAGTGCGCATAATACTTCCGGTAATATGCAGCAGCTTCAGATCAAATTTGACAAGCTGACTTCGCACGACATTACCTTTGTCGGAATCATCCAGACTGCAAGAGCATCCGGACTGGAGAAATTCCCGATCCCTTATGTTCTGACCAACTGCCATAACTCTCTGTGTGCAGTCGGCGGTACGATCAATGAAGATGACCACATGTTTGGACTGACCTGTGCGAAGAAGTACGGCGGTGTCTATGTTCCGCCTCATCAGGCCGTTATCCACCAGTTTGCCCGTGAAATGCTCGCAGGCGGCGGCAAGATGATCCTTGGTTCTGACAGCCACACCCGTTATGGTGCACTCGGTACCATGGCAATGGGAGAGGGCGGACCGGAACTTGTAAAACAGCTTCTGAACAAGACTTATGATATCAAGATGCCGGGCGTTGTCGGAATCTATCTGGACGGCGAACCGGTGAAAGGTGTCGGACCGCAGGACGTTGCCCTTGCTATCATCGGCGCAACCTTCGGCAATGGCTATGTCAATAACAAGGTCATGGAATTTGTCGGACCTGGCGTTGGCAAATTAAGTGCAGACTTCCGTATCGGAATCGATGTTATGACGACAGAGACAACCTGCCTTTCTTCTATCTGGAGAACCGATGACAAGATCAAAGAGTTCTACGATATCCACGGAAGAAGTGATGACTTCAGGAAACTGGAGCCTGGCGCAGTCGCTTACTATGACGGTCTTGTATACGTCAATTTGAGTGAAATCAAGCCTATGATCGCCATGCCGTTCCATCCGTCCAATGTCTACACCATTGAGGATGTCAATGCCAACCTTGCAGATGTTCTCCACGATGTAGAGCAGCGCGCGCTGGTAAGCCTGGACGGTGCTGTGGATTACTCTCTTCAGGACAAGATCGTAAATGGTAAACTTTATGTCGATCAGGGTATCATCGCAGGCTGTGCCGGTGGCGGTTTTGAAAATATCTGTGCTGCCGCAGACATCATCCGTGGCAAATACATCGGATCAGATGAATTTACCTTCAGTGTTTACCCGGCAAGTACACCGATCTACATGGAGCTTGTGAAAAATGGTGCGGTTGCTGACCTGATGGAAGCCGGTACGATCGTGAAGACAGCCTTCTGCGGACCGTGCTTCGGTGCAGGGGATACCCCGGCAAACAATGCATTTTCCATCCGTCACTCTACCCGTAACTTCCCGAACCGTGAAGGAAGCAAGCTGCAGAGTGGACAGATCGCATCTGTTGCCCTTATGGATGCACGTTCCATTGCCGCAACTGCTGCGAACAAAGGTTTCCTTACTCCGGCAACAGATTTTGATATTGAATACAAGAACCCGACCTACCACTTTGATTCCAGAATTTACGCCAACCGTGTATTTGACAGCCACGGCGTTGCTGATCCTTCGGTTGAGATCAAATTCGGACCGAACATCAAAGACTGGCCGGCAATGAGCGCTCTTCCTGAGAATCTGATCCTGAAGGTCGTATCTGAGATCCACGATCCGGTTACAACGACAGACGAACTGATCCCGTCCGGCGAGACTTCTTCTTATCGTTCCAACCCGCTTGGACTTGCTGAATTTGCACTTTCCAGAAAGGATCCTGCCTATGTAGGACGCGCAAAAGAGGTCCAGAAAGCCCAGAAAGCGATTGAAGCAGGTACTTGTCCACTGGATGTACTGGACGAATTAAAACCGGTGATGGCAGCAATCCAGAAGTCTTATCCGGAAGTCGGCAAAGGAAATATCGGTGTCGGAAGTACCATTTTCGCGGTCAAACCTGGCGATGGTTCTGCCCGTGAACAGGCTGCTTCCTGCCAGAAGGTTCTCGGCGGCTGGGCGAATATTGCGAATGAGTACGCAACCAAACGTTACCGCTCGAACCTGATCAACTGGGGCATGCTTCCGTTTATTACCGAAGAGGAACACACAAAGCTTTCTTTCAGGAACGGTGACTATCTCTTCGTGCCGGATATCCGCAAAGCAGTAGAAGACAAAGCTTCCACGATCAAGGCTTATGTCGTAGGCGATGATCTGAAAGAGATCGATCTGAAACTCGGTGATCTGACGGATGCAGAACGTGAGATCATCCTCAAAGGATGTCTGATCAACTATTACAAAGGTTAATTTTTCTCAGAAAATGATATGATTTCAAAGGGACGGAAATTTTTCTGTCCCTTTTTGCAACACTTCCGACTTTTTTATACTCTTATATACAAAGAACCGATTTTGAGAGGAGGGACTTTATGATCGATGCAATTGCATTTAAAGAATTATATAAGACGGTTTATCAGGATCTGTATCGTTTTGCGCTCTGCATGATGCATCATCCGCAGGATGCAGAAGACGCCGTCAGTGAAGCCGTTCTTTCCGCCTATGAGAATATACATAAATTACGCAAAGAAGAAGCATTCCGTTCCTGGATCTTTCAGATTCTGGCAAATGTGTGCCGCCGGAAGTTAAAGAGCCGTGAACGGACCGAGACCGAGCTGAAAGAAGATCATGCTTCTGCTACATACTGTGACGGACTCCGCACAGATGTCGAGCGTGCTTTTCTTATTCTCGATGAAGACGATCAGCTGATCATCGGCTTATCCGTCTATGGCGGTTACAACAGTAAAGAGATCGGAGAAATGCTAAAAATGAACCCGAATACAGTCCGCTCCCGCAGAAAGCGTGCCCTCGAAAAGATGAGCTGGCTTCTGAAAGAGTAGGATAAAAGAGTAATAGGAGGTGTTTCATATGACAGATCACGAAAAAGAAATACTGGATAAAATAAAACAATCTACGGAAAAAACTCCTGTTCCGGAAAGCCTTGCACCGGATCAGATTATGAAAATGCTGGAAGAGCATAACCGCACTCAGGCTTCCGGACATATCCCGAAAAAGCATGGATTTTCCCGCGGCCACCGGATGCGCGGAGGACTTATCGCTGCCGCACTGGTACTGGTTGTCGGCATTGGCGCCCACATCCGCCAGCAGAATCTTTCTTCAGACTCAGCCACTTCTTCCACAAAAGGCAGTTCTTCAATCGGTACATCCTCCGGTAAGCTTGCCTCTTCCGATACTTTAGAGACGGCAACCGATTATGATGAAGTCTACACATACCTGCAATCTTATCAGGATGAGTTGGATTCTTCATCTGTTACCGGTTCAACCGACGGCGGAATTGTCATGTATTCAACTGAAACAGCCGACAATGGTGCACGTACCGATAGTTCCAGCTCCTCTTCGGATTCTTCAACAGCCTCTGCACGTGCTGTGGATACTTCATTTTCCGATACCAACATCCGCACAGAGGGCGTCGGTGAAGCAGACATTGTAAAAACGGATGGAAGTTATCTTTATACACTGAAAGCAAACTCACAGGAAATTTCCATTGTAGATATCCGGTCTGATCAGATGAAGGTTGTTTCCGGCATTTCGCTGAATGAGAATTTTCAGGCATCCGAATTTTACTTAAGTGACCAGAAGCTTTTTGTCCTTGGCAACATGCAGAACACGCAGGTTGATTCTGATAGCAAGACGTTGTACCGCGGCAGCTGTACCCGTATCCAGACTTACGATCTGACAGATATCAACAATCCGAAATCCATCGGAACCGTGGATCAGAGTGGTTACTACCGCACTTCACGTTTTAAAGACGGATACCTGTATGTATTCAGTGACTATTATATTTACGATACGATCACCAAAAAAGATTATCCTTCCTATGTTCCGCTTGTTGGTGACAATCTTCTGAAGCAGTCGGATATCTATCTCCCAACGAACCATGCAGCAGACCAGTACCTTATTGTCAGCTCCGTTTCCGCTTCCAGTCCGGATAAGGCAGCAGACCAGAAAGCAGTCATGTCTGAGAATGGCGAAGTCTATGTGAGTGAGAACAACATTTATATTTACGAGTATGCGAACAGCAGTATCCTCGCAGATAATCTTGCGGCAAAGAATCAGACGATCCTCCGCAAGCTGTCTTACAATAAAGGAAAACTTTCCGGCTCTGCCCAGGGCAAAGTAAAAGGATATCTGAACGATTCCTTCAGCATTGATGAGTATGACAATACGTTGCGGCTGGTGACAACGGTTACGCACAATGCCGGAAGCTCTTCACAGTCCAATGCAGTCTATGTGCTGGATGCAGATTTGAAAACAATCGGTAAGATCGAGGATCTTGCCAAAAATGAACAGGTCTATTCCGCAAGATTTTTGGGCAATACCGGTTACTTTGTAACTTATGAACAGACAGATCCTTTATTCTCCGTAGACTTTTCCGATCCGGAGAATCCGAAGATCCTTGGCAAGCTGAAAATTCCCGGCTTTTCGGAATACCTGCATTTTTACAGTGATAACCTGCTTCTTGGCATCGGTATGGATACCGACGAAAATGGCATTACAAACGGGGTAAAGATCTCCATGTTTGATATCAGTGATCCTTCGGATGTGAAGGAAGTCAGCAAGTACACACTGGATCAGTACTATTACTCGGATGTTTTTTCTGACTACCGTGCAGCACTGGTTGATCCGGAAAAGAATCTGATCGGCTTTCCGCTTTCCGGATCTGCCAACCAGTATGTGATCCTTTCTTACGATAAAGATCAGGGCTTCCAGGTACAGATGCAGGAGGAAGTCAACGGTAATTCTTATCTTGGAACCCGCGGTGTGTATGCAAACGAAAAGTTCTATGTGATCAATGGAAATGCAATTGAAGCATACCGGATGGGAGACTATGTGAAGATAGATGATCTGCTGCTATAGTGCAGCTTTGCAGAAGGAGCTGCCGCTCCGCATACTTTGTACACCATCCCACCTCATTGTATACACCAAAATCGTATATAATCGAGTAGGCTGACTCCTACTCGATTCTTATACTTTGTACATCATCTCGCTTAACAGCTCGATGATGTACATTCGCCAAATGCAGATCCTTGTGCAAGCACAAATCTGCACTTGGCTCATCGTATACCCAAAAACAGGTGCCCACGGGGATATATCACTAAGATATACTTACGTGGACACCTGTTTTCTATTTTCATTTACCTGTTATTCCACACCGTTAAAGCAGTAGGTACATACCTGGCATGCATCAATCCCGATTGATTTGATCAGATCATCCAGTCTGTGATAACGAAGTGAAGTGAAATTCTGTCTCTTGCGGATTTCCTCCAGCATTGCTGCATACCGGTCACTGTTCGGATCCGCATATTCACCCAGTACATTGACATCATTGTCGCCTTCCCACTCACGGATGATCCTTCTTGTGATCAGATCCAGGTCTGATTTGGAACGGGAGAAGTTCAAATATTTGCATCCGTACAGAAGCGGTGGACATGCCGGGCGGACATGCACTTCTTTTGCGCCACTCTGATACAGGAACTCTGTCGTCTCACGGAGCTGTGTGCCACGCACGATAGAATCATCGATCAGCAGCAGGCTCCTGTCTTCGATCAGACTATGTACCGGGATCAGTTTCATTCTGGCGATCAGATTACGCTGACTCTGTGTTGTCGGCATGAAGGATCTTGGCCAGGTCGGAGTATATTTGATAAATGGTCTTGCATACGGAATACCTGATTCATTTGCATAGCCTATCGCATGAGCGATACCCGAATCCGGAACTCCTGCAACAATATCCACGTCGATCGAATGGTCATCTCTCTGTGCTAAAAGCTTTCCACAGTTGTAACGCATTTCTTCTACACCAACCCCTTCATAAGAAGAAGTAGGATATCCATAGTATACCCACAGGAACGAACAGATTCTCATCTTTTCACATGCAGGACTTACAGTCTCCACAGATTCCGGTGTCACGTAGACGATTTCCCCAGGTCCCAGCTCTTTGTAATCTGTGTATCCAAGGTTGATATATGCAAAGCTTTCAAAGGAAACGCAGTATGCATTCTCTTTCTTTCCGATCACAACCGGTGTACGTCCGAGAAGGTCTCTGGCTGCATAAATTCCATTCTCTGTCAGAAGCAGAAGCGTCATCGAGCCTTCAACTACTGACTGCACATAACGGATTCCCTCAACAAACGAATCCTTTTTACAGATCAATGCCGCAACCAGCTCTGTAGAATTGATCTGTCCATTGGTCATAGACTGAAAATGTGTATGTCCATTTTCATAAAGATTCCGGATTAGCTGATCCGCATTATTGATCTTACCTACTGTCGTAATTCCAAAGCACCCCAGATGCGACTGGATCAGAATTGGCTGTGGATCATAATCTGAAATACATCCAATTCCAATATTTCCCTTCATTGTATCAACATCTTTCTCAAATTTTGTACGGAACGGCGAATTTTCAATATTATGAATCGCTCTCTTCCAGCCATCACTTCCGTAAGTAGCCATACCTCCGCGGCGGGTTCCAAGATGCGAATGATAATCTGTTCCATAAAAAAGATCCAGATTACATGCTTCTTTTGATGCAACGCCAAAAAATCCTCCCATATCTGTAGGTCTCCTTTCTTTATCCCAATGCCATAGCCTGTATTTTTCATCTATTTTTTAGTGTATCATGCATTTATGGACGGAAACAATAGCAAAACCCCGAATATATTGCAAATGGCTATAACTATTTCTAATCGTATTTATAATTGTTTGAATTTTCTGATATATATATTACAATTTCAATTCTTTCTAATTTTACCAAAATTATTTCAAAATTATATTGACAAATAAGTATTTGGGTGTTATTATTAAGTCAATCCAAAAGAAAAGAAGTTCCTGACGAGAAAGGGAATTTCAAAAAGATATTTTTTTAATCTGTTACATAGTTTCATATATACTCGCCAAGAGTATAAGATGAAGAGCCAGATCAGAAAAGGGTAACAAGAATAATTGTTATTTGAAGGTTAGAAAGTTTTAAAAAAGCAACTATACATTTTGGTTATGAGCGTTTTGTAAGCGGAGTGTGTAGAGAACAATTTTTAAAATTGATAATTTATAATAATAAAAGAAAATTGATATCTGACTTCTGAACAGAAAAAAGTATAAGAGAAAAAAAATATCCGGATAAAATTTTGGAACGAGAACGAAAGGAAGGAGGCTTTGACCGTTGGATATTTCATCATCTAAAACTCAATATGTTAATGGTATGGCAAATGTAAATTCCTGTGAGATGAGCCTTAACCATAGATTATAATCCGGTAAGAGAAAAGTTAATGATAAAAAAGGTCGGAGTAGTAGATAAACCGGAAGCGATTATAAGATATAAAAAGATTCAGCATTTGTTGACATATTGAAGTAAATACCACAGTAATTCAAGATCAGAAAATGTGTAAAGAAACATTCATTGATAAGTAAATTTAACAGTGACGAGAAAGCTGATAAATACAAAAATTGAATTACCTGATTATATAAAATAACAAAAGATCAGAATTGATCAAAATCGATTCATATGATTTCATTTTTATAAATTTTATAAAATCTGAATATCATATGAAATGCTCAAAGAACTTACAGGAATAAGAATTACTTAATTCCTCCGATATAAAAATAAAAATTATAAAATAAAAATTACAATTGAATATTCCGAGACAGCCATTTAAAAGATGGCTGTCTCCTTTTTTTCTGTTACCAGCTCCCAATTTGTGAATTTTTTGTAATATTTTTTTAACATTTCTGAAAAATATCAGCCGTAATTTTTGACATTGACAACGCTCTATGATACACTTAGTAAGTAAAATTATAAGACTTTTGTTTTCCGTTTCTGGTACAAAAGTCAGACTTACTGAGGAAAAGTAAAATAATTAATAATAATCATATGAGGTGAGAAACGTTGGATAAATATGAATATCGCGCAAAGACAGAGCAGATGCTTGCGTATGCCGAACAGAAGTCTTACCAGAAAGCGATGTCGATTGCAGATACGATCGACTGGCGTAAAGTAAAAAATACCGCCATGCTCTCTACCGTAAGCGAAATCTATGAAAATGCGGGGGAACTTGGTAAAGCACGTGATACCTTATTTATTGCGTATGATAAAGCACCTTCCAGCAGAAAGGTTGTATACCGCCTGGGAATTATTTCTCTGAAGCTGGGACATTTCGATGAAGCAGCTGATTGCTACGAAGAATTTGTCAAGCTTGCTCCGAAAGATCCAAACCAGTACATTCTCCGGTATAAGATCTTAAAAGCACAGAAAGCGCCAGTCAAAGAACAGATTGAAGCTCTTGAAGATTTCAAGCATTCTGAATACGTTGAAAAATGGGCATATGAACTTGCCAGATTATACGCTGAAGCCGGTATGACTTCCGAATGTCTTGATGAATGTGATGATCTGATTCTCTGGTTCAGCGAAGGTACTTATGTATACCAGGCAATGGAACTTAAAATGAAATACAAACCGCTGACTCCACTTCAGCAGGAAAAATACGATCATCGAAATGATGGTATCGGCCGTAAGGATTCTTCCAAGAGAAAACCTTCCTTCCGAAAATCCAAAGGACGTCCGGAACCGAATCCACGAATTGCAGACAAGGTCCGCAAAGATGTACATGTCACCGACAGTATTGATCTTCCGGATCTTCCAGAGCCAATGGCCCGGACACATGCTTCCGAACCAGAAGCTGAGTCACAGCCAAAAACCCGGATTCGAAGCACTTCCGATATTTCCACAACCATTTCCGGTGCTTCCCTTTCAGATGCCCTGAAAGCCGGTGTTGCCGTTGCAAGTGGTGCAGTTGCTCCTGAATCTGCTTCAGACGATTCACAGATGACCGGTAAGATGAAGATTGAAGAAATTCTTGCCAACTGGGAAGCAACCCAGCGTGAAAATGCAAAGATTCTTGAAAAGAGCCAGGAGGAAGCTGAGAAAGAAAAAGCCCTGCGCGAGAAGAAGAAAGAAGAAGAGGAAGTTCTTGGAGCTACAAAACCAATCCTTTCTGATGATATCCGCAAACTGATGGAACAGCTTGAAAATGGTGAAGAGCCTGAAATCACCGATGAAGATGCTGAAGATTTCGTTGATGATGAAGAAGATGAAGCGACTGAAAGCCCGGAAGATTCATCCAAAGAAGCTTCAGACACTGACGAAGAAGATCCGGAAGAAAATGATTTTGAAGAAATCGTTGACTCCGAAGAAGATGATGAATCGGATGCGGTTTACGATGAAGAAGCTGAATACGAGGATGAGGATGATTCCGAGTATGATGACGACGAGGAATACGAGGATGAAGACGATTCCGAGTATGACGACGACGAGGAATACGAGGATGAAGATGATTCCGAGTATGACGACGACGAGGAATACGAAGATGAAGATGATTCCGAGTATGATGACGACGAGGAATACGAAGATGAAGATGATTCCGAGTATGACGACGACGAGGAATACGAGGATGAAGATGATTCCGAGTATGATGACGACGAAGAATACGAAGATGAGGATGATTCCGAGTATGACGATGAGGAAGAATACGAGGATGAAGACGAAGATGACTACCAGATTGATGATGAATTAGATGAAGATCATAAAGAGGATTTTGATTTTGAAAAAGAATCTGCTCTCGATATCGATGATCATGATTCTGACGAAGATGATGGTGATTTTGCAGACCTTGATTCCTTTGAAGATGAAGAAGAATTAGATAGCAGTGATGATTATCTTGATCTTGAATTTGACGAGAAACCGGCTCCTGAGCCAAAGAAAGAAACTTCAAAATCAGCGCCAACTCCTGATATTGACGAAGTTCTTGAAATCGAAGAACCGTCAGAAGATGAAATCACCGAACGCATGGGTAAATTCGATACCGGATTCGTTGTACAGGGTCGTTACGATCTGAGTGCAACAAGTGAGATCGGACTGAAGCTTGGACTTACTGAAGAGCAGAAGCAGCTGTTCTCTTACTTCGTACCGATCCGTGGTGTTAGCGAACAGCTTGTTGAAATCCTTGATAACGACAAACGTTGCCGTAACCGTTATGGAACTTCCCGCACAGGCAACATCCTGATCCTTGGCCGCAAGGGAAGCGGAAAAACAGTCCTCGCAGTTGATATTGTAAAAGCAATCCAGAAACAGCGCAGACTCAAACAGGGTAAAGTTGCAATCGTAACCGGTGATTCTCTGAACAAAAAGGACATCGGAAGTATCATCGATAAGCTGAACGGTGGCGCACTGATCATCGAAAAAGCTTCCAAGATGAATGACAGAACCATCCGTGAACTGAATGATATGATGGATGAACAGACCGGTGAACTTCTCTTCCTTCTGGAAGACCAGAAGAAACCGCTGGAAAGAATGTTTGCATCCCATCGCGAATTCAAACGTAAATTTACTTCCAGACTGGAGCTTCCGGTATTCATCAATGATGAACTGGTTACATTCGGTCAGACCTATGCTAAGGAAAACGGATACCGTATCGATGAAATGGGAATCCTTGCATTATACAGCCGGATCGATATGATGCAGAGAGAAGATCATGCGGTTACTGTTGCAGAAGTAAAAGAGATCATGGATGAAGCAATTTCACATTCCCAGAAAGCAAATGTAAAACATCTTGTGAAACGGGTATTTGGAAGAAACACTGATAATTCAGACCACATCATCCTGAAAGAAGATGATTTTAAATCATAAGATTTCTACAAAGAACGCGCTTCCGGCGCGTTCTTTTGTATATGCAGACCAAACCGATAACTATAAACAAAGAGTTTTAGACATCTTACATAAGAAGTGTATAAGTTGTCCAAAACTCTTTCTTTTTATCGCTATTTCTAGTATAATATTCCTAAATATCTTTGATAGAAGGTGAATGGGATGGCAGTAAAAAAAACAACAGCACAACAGACCAACACGACCCACAAGACGGCCGTAAAAAAATCTACTGTAAAAAAACCGGCAGCTGCTAAAACTGCTGCTAAAAAGTCTGTAAAAACTGTAACAAAAGATAAACCCGCTGATTATAGAATCGGCGAATTAGATCAATATTTATTCGGACAGGGAACCCATTATGAAATCTATAAAAAAATGGGTGCACATTTTGTAAAAGATGGCAAAAAATCCGGCGTATCTTTCGCAGTATGGGCTCCACATGCCAGATCAGTTTCCGTAATCGGTGAATTCAACGGCTGGAGTGAAGATGCAAACGTTATGAAGCGTCAGGAACCGCTTGGAATCTATACCGCATTTGTTCCGGAAGCACAGCTCGGACAGCTTTACAAGTACTGTATCGAGACACAGACCGGAGATAAGCTTTACAAAGCTGATCCATTTGCGAACAGTGCAGAGTTGAGACCGGGAACTGCCTCAAGGATTGCTGATATCTCCCATTTAAAATGGAGTGACAGTGTCTGGATGAAGCACCGGGCAGAATGGGATTTCCATTCCTCACCGATTTCCATTTATGAAGCACATATCGGTTCCTGGATGCGCCATCCGGGACGTGAAGATGAGGGGTTCTACAGCTACCGTGAATTTGCGCATGCAGCTACAGACTACATAAAAAAGATGGGGTATACTCATATCGAATTGATGGGAATTTCAGAATACCCATTTGACGGCTCCTGGGGATATCAGGTGACCGGATATTATGCTCCGACCTCCCGTTATGGTACGCCGGAAGATTTCGCATATATGATCAATTATTTCCATAAGAATAAGATTGGCGTAATCCTAGACTGGGTACCGGCACATTTTCCACGCGATGCACACGGACTCGCTGATTTTGACGGCACAGCTACCTTTGAATATGCAGATCCTAAGAAAGGGGAACATCCGGACTGGGGAACCAAGATCTTCGATTATGGTAAAGCAGAAGTTAAGAACTTCCTGATCGCCAACGCACTGTTCTGGATCGAACATTATCACATCGATGGTCTCCGCGTAGATGCTGTTGCTTCCATGCTGTATCTTGATTACGGTAAAGAAGACGGTCAGTGGATCGCCAACAAATACGGCAGCAATGAGAATCTGGAAGCAATCGAATTTTTCAAGCATCTGAATTCCGTTACTACCGGACGTAACCCTGGCGCACTGATGATCGCAGAAGAATCCACTGCATGGCCAAAAGTAACGGGCAAACCGGAAGATGATGGTCTTGGATTCAGCCTGAAGTGGAACATGGGATGGATGCATGACTTTACCGAATACATGAAGCTGGATCCATATTTCCGCAAAGGCGACCACTACGGTATGACATTTGCCTTAACCTATGCATACAGCGAGAATTATATTCTTGTATTATCACATGATGAAGTGGTACATCTAAAATGTTCTATGCTCAATAAGATGCCTGGTCTTGGATTTGAGAAATTCGCCAACCTGAAAGTCGGATATGCTTTCATGATGGGACATCCTGGCAAGAAGCTTCTTTTCATGGGACAGGATTTCGGACAGCTACGTGAGTGGAGCGAGGCGCGTGAGCTTGACTGGTATCTCCTTGCAGAGCCGGAGCATCAGGCACTCCAGAATTTCTACCGTGACCTGCTGCATCTTTACACACACAACAAAGCCATGTATGAACAGGATACCTGCATGGAAGGCTTTGAGTGGGTCAATGCAGATGACAGCTCACGAAGTATTTACAGCTTCATCCGTCATTCAAAGGGCGCAAAAAAGAACCTTTTATTCGTATGTAACTTCACACCGATCGAACGACCGGAGTACCGTGTCGGCGTACCACGCGGCAAACAGTACCGCCTGGTACTGAACAGTGATGAATTGCAGTATGGCGGAAGCGGAAAAGCCCGCCCGGCAGTATATAAAGCAAAGAAACAGGAATGTGATGGAAGACCATATTCATTTGGTTACGATCTTCCGCCATACGGTGTTGCTGTATTCGAATTTTAACATAGCAAGTCAATGCAATCTGCGCAAAATATTCATCATACGAATAATTGATTCCACCAATTATTTTCTTAACATTTCCCGGATTCGTTCTTCCAGAGTTTCTTCTGGAAGAACTCCGGTTGTATATCCACAGATTTTTCCATCTCTGTACACCACAAACGTCGGTACGATCTCAATGCCTATATACTCTGCAATCTCTTTCGATATATCAATATCAATCTTATAAAAAATCCATTTTCCCTGATACCGGCTGGCAATCCTTTCCACAACAGGATACATCATTCCGCACTTTGGACACCATGATGCGTAAAACTCCACAATTACCGGCATCCTCTGCTTTCCGACTGTATTTTCATAATCCTTCGTGATCAATGCGATACCCATACACTTTCCTCATTTCTGCCATCTCAGGCTATGTAAAAAGGACTGGATTTAGTGGCATCCACATTTCGGGTTTAAGATTTTATAGACTTCCTGAAAAGAATTTCTGAAACAGATCAGCTTTTTATTAAATCTTGGATTCTTATAGCAAAACCCCCGCATACAATTCTGAAAATGATGCTTTTTCCGCATATCTGTTCCTTCCTGATTTCCTCTTTCTACAATATATGCAAAAAGACAGCCGATGTGCGGATTGCTCCGTATCTGCTGTCTCTTATATTGCCAGGGATCATCTTACGCACTCAGCGCCTTTATGATCTGCCTGTTGCATTTTATTCAATTGTCTTACTGGCGCATTGCGATCAGTTTATGGATCGGATGTCCCTGCCCGGAAAATTTCTCCTCGTACTCAGTCATAACATTCCCTCTGCTGAGTGTCGGATCATTGTGAAGATCATAGGTCTTCGCCAGAAGTACCCAGCCTGCCAACTCCACCTGCTCCAGTGAAAAATCAAACAGCTCTCTGTTGTCTGTCTTAAATTCAACGACTCCGTCAAAGGCAAGGATCTTGTCATACCGCTCAAAAAACTGCTTGGAAGTAAGTCTGCGCTTTGCATGACGTGCTTTCGGCCACGGATCTGAAAAATTCAGATAAATCTTGTCAATCTCTCCGACAGCAAAAACCTCCGGCAGATTTGTCGCATCCATACAGATAAAACGAATATTGTTGACATCCTTGTATTCCTCGTCATTGTCAAAGCGTTCCAGCGCCCGAAGCAGTACGCTTGAATAACGTTCGATACCGATATAGTTGATGGATGGATTCTCCTTTGCAAGTGTCAGAAGAAACTGTCCTTTTCCCATCCCGATCTCAATATGGATCGGATTCTCCGGATTCTGAAAAGTCTCTTTCCAGGTGCCGCGATATCTGGTCTCATTTTTAATTACAAGGGGATGAGCTGTCAGATAAGCATCTGCTCCCGGTACATTTCTTAACCTCATATATCTTTCTCTTCCTTTAGTGAAAATATGTATAACCTTATTTATTTTATACTATTCTGAAATATTTGAAAACCCAAAAATACATTTTATAAGTTTTGTACAGAATATTCTTATGATATTCTCTTATTTTTTAGTAGAATTTTCTAATTTAAAGTAGTAGAATATGTATGCATTATTAAAAATGTATAAATAATTTTTAAGAAAGGAGTCGGACAATGGATCATATTGTTAAAAAGCTCTCCGAAATCGAACACGCAGCCGAAGCTGTTGTGGAACACGCGGAACTGGAGAAATCAGAACTGGAAGAACGCATTCAAAATGAACGCAATCAATTCGACAAACAACTTGAAGATCACACCCAAAAGGAGCTGAACGATATCCACAAAGGATTAAACCGTCAGATGGATGAGATTCTTGCAAGGCAGAACCGTAAGAACCAGACAGCGATCGAAGAACTTAAAAAAGATTTTGAAGAGAAGCATACGGCATATGCCGAGAAAATTGTCAGACGTATCATAGAGGGATAGCATATGGGAAATTTACTTGCATACAGTGGCATCGTAACAAAAGTACGCGCCATGCAGGCGAAACTGCTCACTGATGAAGATTTCCAGAACATCGCCGCATTTCATACAGTAACCGAAGTTGCTGCTTATCTCAAAGAACATCCCGGATATCGGAATGTCCTTGCAGATATGGACGAAAACCGTCTTCACCGCGGTGAGATTGAGAAGCTTCTTGTGCAGTCACTTTACAGTGATTATACACGCCTGTACCGTTTTTCCGGAATGGATCAGAAAAAATTCCTGGAGCTTTATCTGAAGCGCTACGAGATGAATCTGATCAACTATTGTCTGCGTATTGTATTCAACCACTATCAGAAGCCTTTTGATCTGGATCATAAGAAAATATTCTTCGACAAATATTCGGATCTCTCCATCGATAAACTGATCACTTCGGGGAATATCGGTGAGCTGGTGGAAAATTTAAAGGGCACAGAATACTATGCGCCGTTAAAACGTCTGGAAAATGTGGAGAACCCTACCCTTTTTGATTACGATCTGGCACTGAATCTGTACTATTTTACAACCATGTGGAAGAAACGCAAAAAGATTCTGAAGCATAAGGAACTGGAAATTTTCACCAGAGATGCCGGAGCAAAGATCGACCTGCTGAACCTGCAGTGGATCTACCGTGCAAAAAAATATTACAACATGCTTCCGCCGGATATTTCCACACTGCTGATCCCGATACACTACCGGATTCATGTAGATCAGCTGAAGGATCTTGTAGAAGCACCGTCTGTCGATGAATTTTTAAAGCTGGTTACCAGAACGCCTTATCTGCGTCACACCGATACTCAGACACCAGCGTCCATCGAAACGATTTACAAAGACTGCCTGTACCGTCTCTACCTGGCAGACAGAAGAAGTAACCCTTATTCCATCGCAACCGTGAATACCTATCTTTTTCTGAAAGAGGAGGAGCTTGATAAGCTTACAACTGTGCTCGAATGTGTTCGCTACGGACTTCCTGCACGTGAGACATTAACTTATATAGGAGGAACAGCGAAATGATTGTTAAGATGAAGTTCCTGAGCATTACCGGACCACGCGCCGACATCGACCGCATGACAAACCGGTATCTTTCCAAATATGAGATGCAGCTTGAAAATGCACTCACGGAGCTCAAGACAGTAGATAATCTGATGCCATTTCTGGAAATGAACCCTTACCGTGATCCACTCGCAAAAGTGACACAGTTTCTGGGATATATGAAAGACATGCCAGCAGAGCCATCCTTTGATCAGAGCGAAGACGAGATCCTTGAGATGATTCGTTCTATCAATCATGACTACATGGATCTGCAGCAGCAAAAAGAAAAACTGAAAAAAAAGAGAGAGAATATCCAGGCACGTATGAAAGTCCTGGAACCTTTTACTTCTCTGGATTTTGACCTGCATGAGATCATGCAGTACAAATACATCCGCACAAGATTTGGAAAAATCAATGTGGATTATTATCACCGGCTGGAAAAAGCGCTTCTTGAAGACATTGATGCATTATTTCTGGAAGGCTCCAGAGATGCCTCTTATGTCTATGGCGTTTATTTTGTATCGGATGCTGATGCAGGAAAGGTCGATTCGATCATGCGGTCTCTCCACTTTGAAAAAGTCGATCTGCTGGAAGACTTTGGCGGAACCCCGCTGGAAGCTTACCGGAGCCTGGATAAAGAAGTCCAGAATCTGACCGATGAAATCCAGGCAGTGAAGGATAAACGTCAGGAGATGTTCCGCAAGAACGCTTCCAGACTACTCGGTGC
Source organism: Coprococcus sp. LG101-27 (assembly GCF_027695515.1). Classification (NCBI taxonomy): domain Bacteria; kingdom Bacillati; phylum Bacillota; class Clostridia; order Lachnospirales; family Lachnospiraceae; genus Coprococcus; species Coprococcus sp. LG101-27. The sequence goes on along the minus strand of NZ_JAQEUJ010000010.1, from coordinate 65,228 downwards.
AAGAATTCAGCTGGAACGTTTTTCCGATAACTTTGATATTCGGAAATTTGCGGCACGAACCGAGACAGACGAGCAGGAAGAATACTACATCCTCTGCGGCTGGATGTCCGAAGAAGATGCAAATGCATTTATCAAAGAGGCACAGGGAGATGACAAGGTTTATATCGTAGTAGAAGAGGACCGGGAACAGTATTTTGGAGAACCTCCTACCAAGCTTGAGAATCCAAAGCTTTTCAAACCATTTGAAATGTTCATCAAGATGTACGGACTTCCCAAGAGCGGTGAGATGGATCCGACCATTTTTGTAGGTATCATGTACAGCTTTATCTTCGGTGCCATGTTCGGGGATGTCGGTCAGGGGCTGCTGCTCTTTATCGGCGGTGCGATCCTGTATTTCACAAAGAAAATGAACCTTGCCGGAATCGTATCACTTGCCGGAATCTTCTCCACCTTCTTTGGATTTATGTTTGGAAGTGTGTTTGGATTTGAAGACATTATAGAAGCCAAATGGATCCGACCGATCAATCATATGACCACCTTACCGTTTATCGGAAAACTGAATACCGTATTTATCGTATCGATTGCTTTTGGTATGGGAATCATCCTGATTTCTATGATTTTCCATATTATCAACGGCATTCGTGCCAAAGATACCGAAGCAACCTGGTTTGATGCAAACGGCGTGGCAGGGCTGATATTCTACGGGGCAGCAGTTACCTGCATCGTTCTTTTCATGACAGGTCACTCTCTGCCGGGTGGAATCGTTCTTGCAGTGATGTTCGGAGTACCGCTTCTTCTGATCGCACTGAAAGAGCCGCTGACGAACAAGATCAAAAAGAAAACCGAAAAAATGGAACAAAGCAAAGCAATGTTTGTCACCCAGGCATTCTTTGAATTATTTGAAACCCTGCTCAGCTATTTTTCAAATACGCTTTCCTTTATCCGTATCGGTGCATTCGCAGTCAGCCACGCTTCCATCATGGAGGTTGTATTGATGCTTGCCGGTGCCGAAAGCGGGCATATTAACTGGGTAGTGATCGTACTCGGCAACCTGTTTGTATGTGGATTCGAAGGACTGATCGTTGGAATCCAGGTTCTGAGACTTGTCTATTACGAGATGTTCAGCCGCTTCTACAAAGGCAGCGGCCGCGAATTTAAACCTTATACAGGTACTGCAAAAAATTAGTTTTTCATTTTAGGAGGAAATTATCATGACTTTAGCAACTAAACTTATTCTCATTGCCGCACTGGTTTTAAGCATTTTCATTCCATTCGGATATTACCTGCTCGGAGAAAAAAATAAAGGACGTTATAAATGCGCACTTGCCTTCAATGTTCTTTCTTACTTTGGAACCTTCCTTGTAGCCGGAATCATGCTCTTTGGAAGTGTACCGGTACATGCAGCAGACGCCGCAGCCTCAGGCGCAGGCCTTGCAACCGGTCTTGGTTACATTGCAGCAGCTCTTGTTACCGGTCTTTCCTGCATCGGCGGTGGTATTGCCGTAGCAAGTGCAGCAAGCGCAGCTCTTGGAGCTATCAGCGAGGATTCCAGCGTCCTTGGTAAATCCCTTATCTTCGTAGGTCTTGCAGAAGGTGTATGCCTGTACGGTCTTATCATCTCCTTCATGATCATCAGCAGACTGTAATCATGAAAATGTATCTGATCAGTGACAACGTGGATACTTATACCGGAATGCGGCTTGCCGGCGTGGACGGTGTCGTAGTTCATGAAAAGCAGGAGCTGCGTGATGCGCTGGAAACTGCCATGAACGACAAGTCGATCGGTATCATTCTTCTGACGGAACGCTTTGGAAGAGAATTTCCGGATCTCATCGATGAGATCAAGTTAAAAAGAAAGCTGCCTCTTCTGATTGAAATTCCGGACAGACACGGAACAGGACGTAAAAAGGATTTCATTACCTCATACGTCAATGAAGCGATTGGACTGAAACTTTAACTAGAAAGGCATAGAAGGTGAGACAATGACGCTTGAAGAGAAAATAGCGCATTTACAGGAAACGGTCATGACTGAAGCCCGTTCTGAAGGAAATGCGATCATTGACAATCACAAAAAAGCGCTTGAATCTTTATTTGAAAAGCATAAAAAAGAAGCGACCGCACAGTCTGAGGTCCGTATCAAATCCGAGACCTTAAGAGCCAGAAGGCAGGTAAATCAAGCTGCGGCAAAAGCCGAAACCGAACTGAAACGTGCTCTTGGCAAAACACAAAATGAATTAAAAGTCAGGCTGTTTGATGAAGTAAAGGAGCTTCTTTCTGACTTTACAAAAACAGACGAATATCTGGACTATCTCTGCAGCAAAATCCGCGAAGCCGCACGCTTTGCAGATGGCGAGGAGATGACCATTTATATTTCTCCTTCTGATAAGGAGAAACAGACAGAACTGGAAAAACGTACCGGCATGACGATCACCATCAGTGAATATGATTTTATGGGCGGTATGCGTGCTGTAATCCGAGGCCGTAATATTCTGATCGATCACAGCTTCCAGGCTGCAGTCGATCACGAATATCATCAGTTCAGTTTTGCAGCAGGAGGTGCAGGAATTGAATAAGACAGCAACTATTTATGGAATAAACGGTCCGGTCATCTATCTGAAGGGTGACACCGGATTCATGATGTCGGAAATGGTCTATGTGGGAAAGGAAAAGCTGGTTGGCGAAGTCATTTCCCTGGACAAAGACATCACGACTGTTCAGGTCTATGAAGAAACTTCCGGGCTGAAACCGGGAGAAATCGTGGAGGCTTCCGGAAGCCCGGTATCTGTAACTCTGGCACCTGGAATCCTGAACAATATTTTTGACGGAATCGAACGCCCGCTTGAGCAGATCGCAAATGTAGGCGGCGGTGCATTTATCACCCGCGGCGTCAGCGTTGATTCGCTTGACCGCGACAAATTATGGGATACCCACATCACTGTGGCCGAAGGAGATTACCTTCACGGCGGAGATATTATAGCGGAGGTTCCGGAGACCAGTGCGATCGTACACAAATGCATGGTTCCGCCGGATGTGGAAGGTGAAGTAATCTGCTGCGCGTCGGACGGAGAATACCGGATTGAAGATACACTTGTCACTCTGCGGCTTTCCGACGGAACAGAAAAACAGCTCAACATGATACAGCACTGGCCGATCCGCAAGGCGCGCCCGACAAGCTACCGTTTCCCGGCAAGTGTCCCTCTGATCACCGGACAGCGGATCCTGGATACCATGTTCCCGATCGCAAAGGGTGGAACTGCCGCAATCCCAGGCGGATTCGGTACCGGAAAAACCATGACCCAGCACCAGATCGCCAAATGGTCTGATGCCGATATTATCATCTATATTGGCTGCGGCGAGCGTGGAAATGAAATGACACAGGTGCTGGAAGAGTTTTCAGAGCTTGTGGACCCAAAGAGCGGCAATCCGCTGATGGACAGAACCACTCTGATCGCCAATACCTCCAACATGCCGGTAGCTGCCCGTGAAGCAAGTATTTATACCGGACTTACCCTGGCTGAATATTACCGTGACATGGGTTATGACGTAGCGATCATGGCAGACTCTACTTCCCGCTGGGCGGAAGCCTTACGTGAGCTTTCCGGCCGTCTGGAAGAGATGCCGGCAGAAGAAGGTTTCCCGGCTTACCTTGCCAGCCGTCTGTCTGCTTTCTACGAGCGCGCAGGCATGATGCATAACTTAAATGGCAGTGACGGATCCGTGACCATTATCGGCGCCGTATCGCCTCAGGGAGGCGATTTCTCCGAGCCGGTCACACAGAACACCAAACGTTTCGTCCGCTGCTTCTGGGGTCTGGACAAGAGCCTTGCCTACGCAAGACATTTTCCGGCGATTCACTGGCTGACCAGCTACAGCGAGTATCTGACCGATCTCGCCGCCTGGTACCACGACAATGTATCACCCAAATTCGTTGACTACCGCAACCGCATCATGGCACTTCTGAACCAGGAGAGCAGCCTGATGGAAATCGTAAAGCTGATCGGAAGTGATGTACTTCCGGACGATCAGAAACTGGTTCTGGAAATCGCAAGAGTCATCCGTCTCGGATTTTTGCAGCAGAATGCATTCCACAAGGATGATACCTGTGTCTCTCTGCAGAAGCAGTACAAAATGATGGAAATCATTTTATATTTATACAAACGCTGCCGCGAACTGGTAGCCATGAATATGCCAATGTCTGTCCTCAAGGAGGAAAATATTTTTGAACGTGTCATTGCGATCAAATACGATGTTCCAAATGACAATCTTCAGCTTCTTGACCAGTATCTGGCAGACATTGATGCTTTCCATGACCGCATCATGGAAAAGAACGCGTAAGGAGGGAAAATAAAATGGCAATTGAATATTTAGGCCTCAGCAGCATTAACGGCCCTCTGATCGCGCTGGAAGGCGTTCAGGATGCTTTTTATGATGAAATCGTAGATTTTGTCGTAAACGGCAAAGAACACAAAATGGGACGTATTGTGGAGGTCTACGAGGACAAAGCAATCATCCAGGTATTTGAAGGCACGGAAAATATGTCTCTTAACAATACCCACACCAGACTTACCGGACATCCGATGGAAATCGGTCTGTCCGAAGAAATGCTTGGAAGAACCTTTAACGGAATCGGCGAACCGATCGACGACCTTGGACCGATCACGGTTGAAGAGGTGCGCGATGTCAACGGACTTCCGTTAAATCCAGTCAGACGTGAATACCCTCGTAACTATATCCGCACCGGAATTTCTGCAATTGACGGACTGACCACACTGATCCGTGGACAGAAGCTGCCGATCTTTTCCGGCAACGGTCTTCCGCACGACCAGCTTGCCGCACAGATCGTAAAGCAGGCTTCTCTTGGCGGCAGCACGAATGAGGATTTCGCCATCGTATTCGCCGCAATGGGTGTCAAGCATGACGTAGCTGATTTCTTCCGCAGAACCTTTGAGGAAAGCGGTGTTGCAAACCATGTGGCAATGTTCCTGAACCTTGCCAACGATCCTGTCGTCGAGCGTCTGATCACCCCGAAGGTTGCGTTGACCGCCGCTGAATACCTTGCATTTGAAAAAAATATGCACATTCTGGTCATTCTTACCGATATGACTTCCTTTGCAGAAGCCATGCGTGAGGTTTCTTCTTCCAAAGGAGAAATCCCAAGCCGTAAAGGATATCCGGGATATCTGTACAGTGAACTTGCCACCTTATATGAACGTGCAGGAATCGTAGAAGGAGTAAATGGTTCTGTCACACAGCTCCCGATCCTGACCATGCCAAATGATGACATTACCCACCCGATCCCTGACCTGACCGGTTATATCACCGAAGGACAGATCGTACTTGACCGGAATCTTCACGGACAGGCAATCTACCCGCCGATCAGCGTTCTTCCGTCCCTGTCCCGTCTGATGAAAGACGGTATCGGAAAAGGATATACCCGGGAAGACCACCAGGACCTGGCAAACCAGCTTTTCTCTGCATATGCTAAAGTAGGAGAGGCTCGGAATCTTGCTTCCGTTATCGGAGAAGATGAGCTTTCTCCGATTGACAAGAAATACCTAGAATTCGGAAAGGCATTTGAGGAGCGTTATATCGGCCAGGGACCGAATGAAAACCGTACCATCGAGGAAACCCTGGATCTTGGCTGGGAACTGCTTAGAATCCTTCCAAAAGAAGAACTTGACCGTGTCGATACCAAGATTCTTGACGTATACTACAAAGGCTAAGGAGGGAAGTCTATGGATCCACGTTCATTTCCCACCAAGGGAAATCTGATACTTGCGAAAAATTCACTGACACTTGCCAGACAGGGATATGAGCTGATGGACAAGAAGCGGAACATTCTGATCCGCGAGCTGATGGGCTTAATCGACGAAGCAAAAGATATTCAGGAAGAAATCGATAAAACCTTCACCTATGCCTATCAGTGCCTTCAGAGGGCGAATATCGAGCACGGGATCAGTACAGTAGAAGAACTTGCCTATACAGTTCCGATCGAGGATTCTATCCGCATCCAGACGCGAAGCATTATGGGAACAGAAATCCCGAAAGTGAAATACGAAAAAGAAAATACCAGACCAACCTATGCATTCAGTACTTCCAGAGAATCCATCGATATCGCCCGTGATGCATTCTGCCGTGTTAAAGAGCTGACACTCAAGCTTTCTGAGGTAGAAAATGCAGCGTACCGGCTGGCTTCAAGTATCAAAAAGACACAGAAAAGGGCAAATGCCCTGAAAAATATTACGATTCCGATGTATGACAATCTCGTATATACGATTACAAATGCACTGGAAGAGAAGGAACGGGAAGAATTTACCCGACTGAAAGTGATCAAACGAATGAAAAACAAATAATATTTCTGAAAAAATCATAAAATATAGAAAATATATTGACACTACACCCGTTTTGTTATATAACTTATAGAACAAATAAGATTACAAAAGCAATAGATTTTACAAATCAGGGGGTGAGCATATGACTTTTTGGAAAGTATCCGACACCAGAATGAACTGCCTTATCACAGAAGCAGAGATTGCCGCACTTGGCTACTCACTGGAAGATCTGACACAGGACAGGGAGCGTACCGAAGAATTTTTGAATCTTCTTCTCAAGAAAGGGAAAGAAGTCCTTGGGCTTAACACAGACAATGGAATCCAGGGATTTTACGGTGCATTTCTTCCTGACCGGAGCCTGATGCTGTCGATCTCCTGCCAGGCTGAGAATTCTCTGGAATCCATCCAAAAAGATGGTTCTGAAGCTTCCGGTATGCTGATTGAGCCTGACAGCAGTGAGAAAGAGACCGTTCGCTGGCAGATTCTCTTTCCAAGTCTGGATAATGCAATCGACTTCTGCAAGATCCTTGGATACGGCCAGGCATCAGAAAGCCGTCTGTATAAAGATGACGGTGTCTACTACCTGATGGTAGACTTCCCGAATACAGAAGACGGCAATAAAAAGGCTCAGCGCATCGTATCCGCCGGTGAATTCGGTGGCATGGTCGAAAAAGATGCAATTTCTGAAGCTTATCTGAATGAACATGAAAAATGCCTCCTGAACAAGGATGCAATCAATATTTTATGCAAGATGTAGTAGAAGGGGACTAAAATAGTCCCCTTTTTAGTACACGAAATAAATTTTCCTTTATTTTTCCACATATCCAGTAACTTTCCACAAATGAAATAAACGATTACTTTTACATATGTCTCCATCTGTAGAAACAGATTCTAAAAAAAGAGCACCGTCCCCGATGCTAATTCATCAAAAACAGTGCTGATACTGCGCCTTCAGGGATTCGAACCCTGGACAAATAGATTAAGAGTCTACTGCTCTACCAACTGAGCTAAAAGCGCATACATTATTCGGTTTTCCGTAACGCAAGATTTATTATATAAGACAGCTATAAAAAATGCAAGCTTTTTTTTCATAAATTTTAAAATTTTTTTAAATAGATTTTTTTGCTGAAAAAGAATGTGCCAAGGCACATATAAAAAAGATCATGTGTACCGTCCGAAATTCGAACACATGATCTTTTTCGTGTACCTTTTGGGGTGGTTTTTTCTTATCCTACATAAATTTACTGATATATCCCTGTACAAAGATAAATAATACAATCAGCGGCAGGATATAGCTTACATAAAATTTCGCCCATTTCGGGAATTTCAATCCTTCTCCGGTATCCGCTTCTTTCAGGAAGTTCTTCCATCCCCATCCATAACGGCTTGTACAGAACAGAAGATAGATCAGACTTCCAAGTGGAAGCAGGTTGTTACTTACCAGGAAATCCTCCAGATCCAGTACTCCGGAACCTTTTCCGAACGGCATAAATCCACTCCATACATTAAATCCGAGAACACACGGCATGGAAAGTACCGCCACAACCACGATATTGACGATTACAGCCTTTTTCCGGCTGCATCCGGTCAAATCAATGGCAAAGGATAAAATGTTCTCAAAAACGGCGATTACGGTCGATGCCGCAGCAAAAATCATAAATAAGAAGAATAAGGCTCCCCAGATTCTTCCGCCTGCCATGGAATTAAATACATTCGGAAGTGTGATAAAGATCAGACTCGGACCTTCTCCCGGATCCACCCCATATGCGAAGCATGACGGGAAAATGATCAGACCCGCGATCAAAGCAACAAAGGTATCCAGAAGTGTTACCAGGACTGCTTCTCCTGTAAGACTGCGGGATTTGTCGATATAGCTTCCAAAAATAGCAATTGCACCGATTCCAAGGCTTAATGTGAAGAAAGCCTGTCCCATAGCGGCAAAAATCGTGTCAAATAAGCCATATTCCACGACTTTGTGGAAATCCGGTGCCAGGTAGAAGCGAAGCCCCTCAGAAGCCCCATCAAGCGTTACAGAACGTGCTGCAAGGATCACCATCAATGCAAGCAGAAGCAGCATCATAACCTTTGTGATCTTTTCCACTCCATTTTGAAGCCCCATCCCACAAATTGCAAAACATCCAACAACAACAATGATCATAAAGAAAGTCATTGCTCCAGGTTTTGCAAGCATATCGGAAAAAACACCTGCAACAGCTGCAGTATCCTTTCCCTCAAATTCACCAGTCGCCATTTTAATGAAATACTGGACCATCCAGCCTGCAATTGTTGTGTAGAACATCATCAGCAGATAGTTTCCGGCCATAGCTCCAAACTTATACCAATGCCATTTCGTTCCTTTTGGCTCCAGACGGTCAAAGGAAAGCGCCGCACTTACTTTACTGGCTCTTCCGACAGAAAATTCCATTACCATGATCGGAAGTCCAAGAATCAGTAAAAATGCAAGGTAAATAAGAACAAATGCTGCTCCACCATATTTTCCTACAATATAAGGAAAACGCCAGACATTACCAAGACCGATTGCACATCCTGCAGAAATAAGGATGAATCCGAGTCTTGAAGAAAATTTTTCTCGTTGCATAAAAAATCCTCTCATTCTATTAAATTGTGGATAACTTGCCAAAATGATATTTATCCCCATTTTTCGACAAGTATGTGGATAACTTTTCCCAGAATATCCACAGAGGAATTATACTGAATTATTGGGAAATTGTCCATGATTGTTTATATTTTCATAGGCGAAGGCATCTGATAATTTTAATTTTCCCCTTTTTAGTACACGAAATCGTCAGATGTGTACCTTTTGGGGTGAAAATTTGCATGTATATATATATTAAAGATAACAACAGCTTATTAAAATTCCTTTGTTTATATTAGGAGGGCTGAAAAAGCCCGTGGTTGACGCATTTCGGGGCATATTTTGTGTACGGAAACGGTGGAGGTTGTTTACTTCAGAGGGCAAAGAGGTGTACATATATGGGGGTTGTTGTTTACTTTGCGGGGTTACGCAGTGTACTTGAAGGGTTGGCAATTTTACCTTTTCTGTACACAAGTGTCGAAAAAAATTAAAAAAAGGCTTTACAAGAGGGGGGTTCTTGTATATAATCAACCTAGACGTACCGTTTTGGTACACATTTTTTATCAAAAAAGGTACCTTAATGGTACACGAAAAGAACAATACACACCTTAAACGTACACAAAACGTAAAAAAAGACAGAAACCCCATTTTATGGGGTACTTTTTAGGGGAGGGTGTTCCTTTTTGGTACACAAATCCCCAATATAAAGGGGTTGGTTACCCCGAATGGTACACAATAAGGGATTATATGGGGTGTAGAGGGGATTTTAATACACCTCAAAAGTACACAATAATACAGAAGAAAACAATTAAGGGGTATGAGCGATGAAGGAAACACAGAAAAAACCAAAAGAGAAACAACTACTGGATCGTGATACGGTCTCCCGGTCCAATGTGCTAATCGAAAGTAAATCCAGTACATCATTATTTGAAAGAAAGCTTCTTAATATTGCAATCGCAAAAGCATATGTAGAAGACGGTGAGCTGATCGCAAAGGTTTCCACCAAGGATGTTAAGAATTATCTTCATATAACAGGAAACTCCATCTATTCTCGTCTGAAAGAAGTATCAAAAGAGACATTGGGACATGTAGTAAGTATCGAGGACGACGAAAAAGAGAACTTCATCATGTTCAATGTAGTGAATAAATGTGAATATAGAGATGGCGTGTTTACAACCAGATTTACTAAAGAGATGAAACCTCATATCTATAACCTGAAAAAAGACTATACCCGTATGAGTCTTGATGTATTGTGCTCTTTTAAATCCCTGTTCACAACCCGTGTTTACGAAATCCTGAGAACCCAGTATTATCGTTTTGACAGGGAACAGTGTGACCAGCTGATCGTACCGAGACCGCCGAAGAATCCATACACGATCGCAGAGCTTAAATTTACACTGAATGTAGTGGATGCAAATGCATCTAAAGCAGTAAAACGTCTTGTTGAGCAGGGACGTTTTGAAGAAGCGCTTGCAGAGATTAAGGATGCACCGTTTGAAGATTGGCGTAATTTCCGTAGAAAAGTACTTGAAGTTGCGAAAAAAGAGCTGGAAGAATCCGAGTATTCCGAGATCTGCTTTGATTATGAGCCGGTTAAGAGCGGGAAGGGCGGAAAGGTTACAGGAATCCGTTTCTTTGTGAAGAAGAATCCGAAGTGTATCCATCATTCAGATCTTCAGCGTATGCCATCCGGAGAAGAAGAGGGCGAAGAGATTGCGCCAAATGTACTGGCTGCAAAGAAAACTCCGGTTAATGAAAAACTGATTTTAGAAGTTGCCGATATTTTTGGAAATGAACCGATCACGATTCAGGAGATTAAGGTGCTGCTTCAGGTATCCGATAACCAGCCGGATGTGATCCGGAAAGCTTTTAAGCTGTCACAGGAGCAGGCATACATCAATAATCTGGTCGGATGGCTCAGAAAATGTATCGAAGAAAAGTGGTATGAGAACGAAAAAGTATCCAAGTTCAAAGGAAAGACGCTGGAAGAAGCGCAGATGACACTGGATCTTTATCAGGAATACATAGAAGAGCGCGAAAAAGTGAAAAAAGAGTAGGGTATTTTCTGCGAAAAGCAGAGTTATTACCTAAATGGTACACAAGTTAAGCGAGATAGTGTACAAAGTATACGAATCGAGTAGGAGTCAGCCTACTCGATTCGTCTTATTTTATGATGGAAAATTAAATTAGATGTTGGTGTCAAGAGGTATTTTGACCCTGGTATCTTAAATTATGGAGGAACGGAAGAAAATTATGGAAATAGGAAGATTACTGGATTTTTTAAAGACAGCAGAACAACTGAAATGTAACACCAGACATTCGTATACTTCAAGTGGCAGGTTGGAGAGTGTGGCAGAGCACAGTTGGCGGCTGGCTTTGATGGCAATGCTGGTTGGGGATGAATTTCCGGAGCTGGATATGGATAAGGTTATAAAAATGTGTCTGATCCATGATATGGGTGAGGCGATCACCGGGGATATTCCGGCATTTGAAAAGACGGATAAAGACCGAAAGGTTGAGAATAAAAAGGTGGAGCAGCTGACGGATATACTTCCGGAACCGGTCCGTGCAGAATGGAAGGCACTATTTGAAGAGATGGAAGCGATGGAGACACAGGAGGCGAGGCTTTATAAATCACTGGATAAGCTGGAGGCGCTGATCCAGCATAATGAGGCGGATATCTCGACATGGATTCCGTTGGAGTATGATCTTCAGATGACGTATGGGAATGAAGAATGTAAGTTTACGGAATATATCCAAAGGCTTCGGGATGAAGTGAGGAAAGATTCCAAGCGTAAGATTGAAGAAAGCAAACAGAAAGACTAATAAAAAATTTTCATAATAGTTGCATTGGAAATGTAATACTACATATTCATGCTGAGCCGGGGCGAATGTCCCGGCTTATTTTCTATATATGATAAGTAAAAATTTAATTATAAATCGGGGTAACAGGATTCGAACCTGCGACCTCACGGCCCCCAGCCGTGCGCTCTGACCAAGCTGAGCCATACCCCGAAGTGTTATTTCATTATAGTATAAATTGTTTTAAATCTCAATCATTCTTTTGATGTGAGAAAATGCTGTTGACAGGTTTTTGGAAAGAGTTCAAAATAACGATATGCAAATATAAATGAGTAGGATGAGGAACGATTATGGAAAATTTAATTTTCAGTTTGAATGCAACGATTCCGATCTTTTTGATGATGTTACTTGGAATGTTATTCAGAAAACTGGGGTGGATGGATGAAGTCTTTGCGGCAAAGATGAACAAGTTTGTATTTTTGGTTCCGCTTCCGGTGTTGCTGTTTGAACAGCTGGCGACCGTGGATTTTTCGGAAGTATGGGATATTAAGTTTATTCTTTTTTGTTTTGTGGTGACGGCGATCAGTATTACGATATCAACTTTGATTTCACTGCTGTGGAAAGATCGGAGCATTAAAGGCGAATTTATACAGGCGACTTACCGGAGCAGTGCGGCGCTTCTTGGAATTGCTTTTATCCAGAATATTTACGGAACTGCGGGAATGGCACCGCTTATGATCATCGGCAGTGTGCCGCTTTATAATATTATGGCGGTTGTGGTGCTTTCAGTGTTTAAACCGGGGAATAATTCTTTTGATAAGGCGCTGGTAAAGAAAACGCTGAAGGGGATTGCAACGAATCCAATCATTATTGGAATTGTGGCGGGATTTGTCTGGTCTGCACTTAAGCTTCCGATGCCGACAATTTTACATAAGGTTGTATCCAATGTCGGGGCGACAGCGACGCCGATGGGTCTGATGTCGATGGGAGCGACATTTGAGTTGAGGAAAGCGACATCGAAAATGAAGCCGACAATTGTGGCAGTGTTTATGAAGCTGGTTGGATTTTGTGCGGTTTTTTTGCCGGTAGCAGCAGTTCTTGGATTTAGAAATGAAGAGTTGATTGCGATTCTGGTGATGCTTGGATCTGCTACGACGGTCAGCTGTTTTGTTATGGCAAGGAATATGGGACATGAGGGGACGCTTAGTTCCGGAGTGATTATGATGACGACGTTGTTGAGTGCGTTTACGCTTACGATGTGGCTGGATGTGTTGAGGTCATTTGGGTTGGTGTAAGAAGAATAAAAATAGAAGCAGCCAGTTAAAATGAGAATTGTGGTAGCACACCATTGACTAGTTGCTTCTATTTTTTAAAGATTAAATAAGTCGCTGTGACTGCCGGTTCGAGTAAGAGTGAGGACAAGGACATCATCATCGTAGCGATAGATGAGCAGCCAATCTGGTAAGATGTGGCATTCTCGGTGTCCAACCCAATTGCCGGATAATGGATGATCTTTGTGTTTAGGATCCAGGCTCTCGCCGTTTTGCAAGTTTGGTGACGATTTCTTTTAGAAGTTCTAAATTAAGACCGCGTCGTTTTGCAAGTTTGTAATCTTTTTTAAATTGAGTGGTATTTTTGATTTCATATTTTGTCATGAATCAAGATCTGCAAAAAGTTCATTAACATCATGGTATCCTTTGATGTTAGGATCTTTTGCAATTCTTTCTGCCTCAAGCATAGCAGAGACGGTTTCTTTACTTGGAGTTCCTTCTGTAATTTTGAAAGGAATTCCTCTTTCGCGGAGAGACTGGCGTACAAAAATATTGAAAGCTGTGCTGAGATTCATACCGAGTTCTTCGTAAAGAGCTTCGGCTGCAGCTTTGAGATCGCTGTCCATACGAATGCTGATATTACTTGTTGTTGATTTTGCCATAGTAATCACCTCTTTTTATGATATAGATATTATATGGCAAATGCACGAAAATATCAATATATTGCACGAAAAAATATATTATGTATGAGCTGCTGTTAGAGGGGCGCGAAGGCGCTGGCGCTGTTCGCTTGGGAGGATGGTGCCAGGGGCGGGGAAGGCGCTGGCGCTGTTCCCCTTGGAGATTGGTGTGTTTTAGATAAGAAAGTTTGTTGGTCGAATGATTTAGGGGAGGAGCAGTGCACCACAGCTCGTGAACCTGGCGGTTCATTCGCTGTGCGAGCTATCGCTCTATCAAAATAAAAAAACACGCAAATTTTCATGCGAGCATGAAATTTGCGTGTTCTTTTATTTTGGCACTGCTCTATCTGAGGACAAAGTACTGTTCATACCACAGTAAGAATGAATATACGGTATAAATCTTTCTATGATAATTTCCGACTTTATTCTTATGATCTTCCAGCCATTTCAGCAGTAACTCCTGATTGAAGAATTCGGATACGAAGTCTTTCTGGAACATTTCTTTTACTTTATTATAGTATTTATCTTCTCGGAGCCATACTCTGAATGGTACGAGGAATCCGAGTTTTTTACGTTTTGCCCAGTCCATTGGGATGTGGGAGAGGGCGGAGGTACGGAAGGCTTTTTTTGTTTCCATGCCGTCTACGCAGTATTTGCTGTCGATGCTGCGGGCGAGTTCCCAGACTTTTTTGTCGAGGTATGGTACACGCAGTTCGAGGGAGTGTGCCATTGTCATCTTATCTGCTTTGAGCAGGATGTCGTGTGGCAGCCACAGATGCATATCGAGGAAGAGCTTTTTATGAAGGTCGTCCTGATCTTTTACCTGGTCGAAGTACGGTTTGGTTACGTCCTGGTAGCGCATCTTGCTCTTATATGCAGGAGAGAGTACTTCATCTGCTTCTTCGTTGTCCATGATGAATGCCTGGCCGATGTAGGAATCTTCTACGGAAGTTGCATTTCTCTTGAGGAAGTTAAGTCCTCTCTTGTCTGGCTGGTGTTTTGCCCAGTCTCCGAGTTTTTTACGGATAGATGCCGGTACGATCTTGCGGTACATATCACCGGATTTGCTTGGGATATATGTCTCGTATCCACCGAACATCTCATCTGCGCCTTCTCCACTTAAGACTACTTTTACATCTTTGGCTGCGAGCTGTGACAGATAGTACAGCGGTACAGCGGAAAGGTTGGCATGTGGTTCATCGGAATGATACTGAACCTCCGGCAGAGCATCGAAAAATTCGTCAGAAGAGATTTCTTTCTTTGCATTGCTCATATGAAGGATATCGCACAGATCCTTGGAGAAGGTTGTCTCATCGAATCCGCCGACTTCAAATCCTACGGAATAGGTCTTCATCGGTTTTACAGTAGATGCGATGTAGCTTGAATCAACACCACCTGAAAGGAAAGATCCTACTTCTACATCAGCAATCTGATGGTAATCAACAGAATCCTGAATTGTCTCACCGATGAGTTTTACTGTCTCGTCAAAGCTGCGGTCTTTCTTTGCATAAGTCGGATCGAAGTATTTTGTTTTCTTAAGTTCTTTTCCATCATAAGTGAAGTATGTTCCCGGTTCCAGTTTGAATACACCTTTGAACATGGTCTCAAGGAGTGGGGTGTACTGGAAAATCAGGTACATCTTGAGGGCATCTTTGTTGACCTCTTTATGGAAATGTGGGTGAGCCAGGAAGGATTTGATTTCAGAACCAAATAAAAGGCTTCCATTCATCTGTGCATAGTAGAATGGTTTGATTCCAAAGTAGTCTCTTGCTCCGAATAAGTTGTGAGTTTCTTTATCGTAAATTACAAATGCGAACATTCCGCGAAGCATAGAAGCAATTTTTTCGCCATAGGTTTTGTATCCCTGAAGAATAACTTCTGTATCGGAGTTTGTCTGGAACTGACATCCGTGTTTCTCAATCAGTTCTTTACGGATTTCCTGATAGTTGTAAATCTCTCCGTTGAAAATAATGACATGTTTGCCATCTGCACTGTGAATCGGCTGAGATCCGCCTTCAAGGTCGATGATACTCAGACGGCGGAAGCCAAGGGCTACATAGTCATCAACAAAGCTTCCCTTGCTGTCAGGTCCGCGGTGGGCAATGCGTTCACCCATCTGGTCGATGACTTCTTCTCTATTAAAATCGCCGGCGCCATAATAGCCTGCAAATCCACACATAAATTGCACATCCTTTCTGAATTGATACATATTAAAAATATTATAGTAACTTAATTTTGCCTGTAGATTTATTTATTATACCATAGTCTATATAAGATTAACAAGGGATAAAAAACCGGAAAGGAATATCCAATAAAATCAGTAGGATATTCCTTGCATATTTTTTACAGGTGTTATATAGTGAAAAATGCGGATAAATGTGTAAAAGCCGGCAAAGAAAAGGAGAATCCGGGAAATGGAAAAGGTGAAAACTTTCCTGGCAGATATATCTGATCTGCTTAATGAGAAAAATTATCAAAAAATTTATGAAAAAGTTCCGGCGTTCAGACAGGAAAAAGCAGACCGGCTGAAGCACAGGGAGGATCAGGCTCAAAGCGTGGGTGCATGGTATCTTTGGATGAAGATACAGGAGAGACACAAAATACCGCAAGATGCAGGGCAGTCCTTTAATTTATCACATTCTGGGAAATATGTTCTGTGCAGCGCAGGCGTATCCGGAGAGCGGGTAGGCTGCGACATCGAATGCATGCGGAAATATCATGAAAGGCTGGCAGAAAAATATTTTTGTTCTTCTGAATATGAGAGAATCCGGAATGCAGATGAAGCGGAGCAGACGGAAATGTTTTACCGCTACTGGGTTTTAAAAGAAAGCTTTTTAAAAGCGACGCGCAAAGGCCTTGTGATGGGATTGAATACCAGCGAGATCCAGATTCCGAAGCAGGGAGATCCGTTTTTTTTAAGGCAGCCGGAAGAAATCCGGGAAGCTTATTATTTAAAAGAATATCAGACAGATGGAGCAAGGATTGCGGTGTGCTCAACGAATCCGAATTTTGACGAAAATATTTTGGATATGACAGATATTTACAAAAGAGAAATGATTGTGGAACTTAAAGATTGAAAATAAGCCAATGAAACAAGAAGTGGATTGGTTAAGAGTTTACAGGTATTTTATGAGAGAAGAAGGAGAAGAAGATGCTTACACAATTTTCGAGAACAGAACTGCTTCTTGGCAAAGAGGCGATGGATAAACTGAAGAATTCAAGAGTTGCCGTATTTGGAATCGGCGGAGTCGGCGGTTATGTATGTGAGGCACTGGTACGAAGCGGAATCGGGGCATTTGACCTGATCGATGATGACAAGGTATGTCTGACCAATTTAAACCGTCAGATCATTGCAACTAGAAAGACGGTAGGGAAATACAAAGTAGATGTTATGAAGGAGAGAATGCTGGAAATCAATCCGGACGTGAATGTGCGGATTCACAAATGCTTCTTCCTTCCGGAAAATGCAGATGAATTTCCGTTTGATGAGTATGATTATGTAGTTGATGCAGTTGATACGGTGACTGCAAAGATTGAGCTTGTCATGAAATCGCAGGCAATGAATGTGCCGATCATTAGCAGTATGGGAGCCGGAAACAAGCTGGATGCAAGTGCATTTAAAGTGGCTGATATCTATAAGACACAGATGTGTCCGCTTGCAAAAGTTATGCGCCGGGAGTTAAAGAAGCGTCATGTTAAGAAGTTGAAAGTTGTTTATTCAGAAGAGAAACCGACCAGACCAATCGAGGACATGGCAATCAGTTGCAGAAACCATTGTATCTGTCCGCCAGGAGCAGAGCATAAATGTACGGAGAGAAGAGATATTCCGGGAAGTGTGGCATTTGTGCCATCTGTAGTTGGACTGATTATCGCAGGGGAAGTAGTGAAGGACCTCTGTGAAAAATAAAAATAAAATCGCGGGCGCCCCTGCGGGGCGCATATCAAAACCAGGCATTTGCTGTCAGAACTTGCAGCAAATGCCTGGCTTTTTTGTTTCATTTTTTTTCACAGATTTTCCGGGGAATCTTATACGATCTGTATCGAAGATCAGGAAACAGAGGTAACTCTGGAGAGTAATTATACAGAGCTTTAAACTTAAAAAATTCTAAACTTGTCGGAAAAGACTGTTTTCTCATGAAGAAATATGTTAAAGTAAGGCTGAAATATGCGTAAAAAGGAACAAACATTAACGAGATGTCGTTTAAGGAAGGAAGAACCATAGACATATGATGAGAGAAGACAGGAAAAGAGCGGAGCAGCGCCAGAAAAAAATGGCGAGGCGCAAGCGGGAAGTACGAAGGATGAAAAGAAAGCTATATAAAGCAGGCATTTTTGCAGCAGCAGGAATTATCGTGTTGACTGTGATCCTGATGCTTTGTGGAAGTGGAAATGCAAAGAAATCTGCAAAAAAGACATCCTCTGCCAAGACAAAGACAGAGACAAGTGAAGAGACAGAAACAAAGACACCAGAAGAGATAGAAGCTGAGAAAGTCCGGGAGGTGCTGGATTCTGACCAGTATAAAGACCAGCTGGGCGAATTATATAAGAAAAACCCGGAGACGAAGGAAATCATTCTGAACAGAGAAAAGTATTCCGATGATCTGCTGACATGGCTGTTTGATCATCAGGAAGCACTGCAGTGGGTGATTGATTATCCGGAACAGTCAGCACGATCAGAGGAAGAACTCAGTGCGCAGGGACTTCAGGCGGTAGATTTGAAAGATTACAGAATTCAGAACCATATTCCGGTATATTTCCAGTGGAGCGAAGTATGGGGATATGCATCTTATGGTTCCGAGAATATCGGAATGGGTGGATGCGGACCGACCAGTCTTTCCATGGTGGCGACAGGACTTACAGGCAATACTTCATTTACACCGAAGTATGTGGCAGATATGAGTGTCAATATGGGATATTATGTAGATGAAGTCGGAACAGACTGGACGCTTATGACTGCAGGAGCTTCAGAACTTGGAATAAACTCTGCACAGCTTACAAACTGGTCAGAAGACACTCTCAAGTCCGAGCTTTCGGCAGGACATCCGATCATCTGCAGTATGGGACCGGGTGATTTTACAAACCAGGGACATTTTATCGTCCTTTCCGGGCTGACAGAGGAGGGCAAGGTACTGATCAATGATCCGAACAGTAAGATCAACAGTCGTAAGAAATGGGATCTGAATACAATTATAAATCAGATGAATGCAGCGTGGTCATTCTGGGTATAAAAATTTGGAAAAAGTGCAGGAGAATTGGATAAATTCCCTTGCGCTTTTCTTTTATTTATGATATAAATAGATATTGTCGAGAGACAAAATGGGTGGATTCCCGAGTGGCCAAAGGGGACAGACTGTAAATCTGCTGCAATTTGCTTCGGTGGTTCGAATCCACCTCCGCCCATTGATGCGAGGTTGAAGAGACAGTGCAGAGCGCGTATGCTTTTCGCAAAAACCGTATGAGCATCTCTTGCCGCAGTGGCGGAACTGGCAGACGCCCGGGACTTAAAATCCCGTGGGTAGTGATACCCGTACCGGTTCGATTCCGGTCTGCGGCATTAGTTAAAAATGGGAGAAACGTTGAATTTACAGCGTTTCTCTTATTTTTTTGTTTTAAAATGTTTGAACACCTTTGAACACTTTATGATGAAATACCAAGATTCTGAAAAGCAAGCCTGTCATTCTTCCTCTTATTGACATTCCGCAAGTAATGCAATGTTGTAGCTGTCTCACTATGTCCCATTAAATAACTAAGGGTTGTAAGATTATTTCCGTCAAAAGCTGTTGAAGCATTGTAAAAGCGGATTTTATGACTGGAATGATAAGGAACACCGGCTTCTTTGCAATATTTCTTCAAACGGCGATTAAAGCTGTCTGTTGTCATAATCTCGCCGTTGGGTTCAAAGACATATATTCCATTTGGATTTAATTCCTTTGCTTTGTGAAGAATTTTAAGTGCTTCGTCTGTAAGGAACTGTTTACGGAATCCATGAGAAGTATTTCCTTTCATTTGATTTACTACTTTTACTTTTCGGCTTGAGAATGTTAAATCATCATTCAATGTACGTTCACAGGTCGCCTGTCTGTGAAGATATACAAGCCTGTTATTGTAGTCAATATCTTCCCAACGGATAGCTTTTGTTTCTCCAACACGGATAAACAGATAGAAAGATAACTGTATTGCAAGAGAATATGGCTCTATGATACACCGAAGATAATTTAATAACTTATGCGTATCATCACGAGAAAATACATTGTCACTTTGTACTTCTACTGGCTTATAGGTAAACTGTTTGAAATTCACATCAGAGACAGGATTATGTGATATAATTTCTTCTTCAATCGCATAACTCATGATTCCATTCAAAACAGAACGGGCATTACTGACTCGCTTGTGAGTGAACTGTCGGTCTTTTGTAGCTTCTCTGAAAAAGCGGATAAGCGTGATTGGTTTGATTTCGCCTATCTTCATTTTAACAAGTTCTGTATCTTTGAAAAATCTATTCCATTCAGATACATACTCTTGAATTGTTTTTGCTTTTACGGAAGTATAATCTCTTTTATACAAAAGCCATTCAACATATAATTCTTCCAGTGTGACATTCTGACGGTTTTCAGCTTTCTGCTTTTCGAGATAAAATCTGATGATTTCTTTTTCAAGGTTCTCTTTACTCTTCCTCTTAACAGGACGGCGTTTGTTAGGTTTGGTTTCATCGGGTAAATAAGTACGCCAGCTTTTTTCTGATTCCGAGTAATAAATTTCATATTTGTGATTCTCCAAGATTTTTTTATTTGCCATAATTTTAAAATCTTTGAAGACTTCATCTGTGGTCATGTTAGCACAGGTGGCTAACGTATTCAATAATGTTATATCTGAAAACGTAACGGGATTATCCATAAGATTCCCCCTTTACGCAAGGATTTTCTTTTTTAATTTTGATGTAGATAACACTGCTGTCCTTTAAGCATGAACCAGTAGATAAGAAAGCGTTGGTATCGTAAATTTGCCTTGTGTATTCTTTCTGAAAGACGATATTTTCTTTTTGTAAGTCATGTAAAATGTCTTCGGTCAGCATGACTTTTGTTTCGTGTGGAACTTTCAGATTTTGAGATTTAAAAAAGGCTTTTTTCTTATGTTCTTTCAAATCAAGGTCTTTTCCAAAATACTTGCTAAGATAACGACCTCTGTTTTCTTTGCTGTCTACATCAATGCGATTGATTTTAATAAATCCATGTGACCATAAATTCTGTAATTTTTCTTTTGCTATATACGGAAAATCAAAGAAAATAACATGATAATGGATTGCTCCACGCTTCTGTTTCTCCCACGTTGCAAGGTATTTTAATAACTGGGTTTTGGTATGATACAAATAATAATTTAATCGCTGGATAAAATACTTAAATTCTCGGTTAGTTATCAGGATTTCTTGAATGTTTTCTTTAAATGTCAGCGTTACAAATTTTGTTTTGTTATCAAAGTTGCAGTCAACAATACGGGCAATATCCCAACGAGCCTGTTCGTAATGCTTCTGCTTGCGTTTTAAACTGTCATATTGCTTATGAGCTGACATTTCATCAAATTTTTTTCGGTTACTTGTGTCTGTTAAATCTGCCTTTTCTTTCGAGTGAATAAAAATAGGGTTTTCGTAAATATATACTTCTTTTGTAGTAGGAGTTTCAATGATTTTCGTATTGTATGCAAAACACTCTTTTGTTTTGCTCACGAATCTCACCTCATATCCCAATTTTTGTAATGAATGTTCCGATTGTTTTCGGAAGATGTTGTTTTATATATCAAGTATAGAGGTCAGCCAGTTCAGCACCTATGACGTTGTCCGGCACTGACTGGCTGACATAGTAGGGAAATTATTTCATTCCCACTTTTCTGATATTGGAAGCTTCTGCTTTGACAGAAAGACGTCCATTATAGAGACTAGCCCAAGTATGTAATCCATCAAATGAGACTGGAATCTGCCCTTTTTGTTCAAGTTCCTCGTTGGTAACAATCGCTGTGTTGGCTTTAATGCCTACTTTGACTTTCTCAAACTTTAATTTTGGAAGAAGAACTGTATAGTAGAATCCTAATTTTTCTTTTGTAGAAAAGTCTACCCAGTCAGAAACTTCTACTAACTGAAATTCCTCTTGCAGTTTGTCTGGATTTAAAATAAAGTCATTTCCTCTAATCATCGTTTCACCTCCTTACAGATATCTGATTATCAGATATTAAGATAATCTTATGATAAAACAAGCATTGCAGAATGTCAATAGAAAATATCTGAATATCCGATAAAAAGATTGACAGAGAAAATTTGATGAAATATAATGTGCTTATAAAGGAGGTTCGCTATGAATAAAATAAAAGAATTGCGGAAAGAAAAGAATATAACCGTTGCGGAACTTGCAAAAGAATTAGGCATTTCACAAAGTATGCTTACGAACTATGAAAATGGAAACGGAACGCCGAGAGATGAATCTATATGGGAAAAATTATCACAGATATTCGGCGTGAGTAAAAGCCACGTTATGGGATTAACTACGGATATTGAAACAGCAAATAAGACAAAACAGTTGAAAGTGGTTGTGGATACATCTCAGCCGATCTCAATACAACCGAAGAATCAGACAGACCTTGATGTATTGATAAAACTGGATTTGATAGACAGTGAAGACATGGAAGAAGTGTCAGAATTTCTTGATAAACTGTTGGCACAGGAGAAATATGAGGGACGGAGAGAATCAAACGTTAAATATGTCGTTGAGTAGAAAATGCTTTTCAGCCGTCCACTTGCCCAGTCGACCCGCCGCCCTGTTAGGAACCGTCGCACTGGGCATCCTTGCGGAACGTTAGTTTGCGAAAATACGAACAAAAGAATATAAGGAGAGGGAATAGCCGATACTACTTCAAAAGCAGTAATAGAGTGCTATTCCTTTTTATTATATTCAATGGTTACAGTTCGGAACGGCTTGCTATTATTGTGCAAGTAATAAGTTGGATAATAGAGGTTGATTTCCAAGGTGGTAGGTGTACCGTTAATTTTGTTATGTTCGTTTTCAATGTCTTTGATTACTCCATCAATTCCCCAACATTTGTAAACAATTACAGTCAATTCAGTATTTCTGGTATCTGCACTGCTAAAGGACATGCTGTTAGTAATATGGTAGTCCGGCAGTCTGAGATAATTGTAGAGAATGGTCAGTAAACAGAGTATTGTGATTGGTGCTATAATTTTCTTTTTCATGTACATACCTCTTTCGTGTTATTTGTACAGGGATGACTATATAGTACCTCACTATATAGTGAATTACTACATAAAGATTTAATAAATATACTTTATGTAGAGGTGCAGAACATGAACTATGGACATTTAGAATTAAGGATAGAAGAACTGTTACAAGAAAAAGGTATCAGTAAGAATACGATTTGTAAGGAACTTGACATACCGAGGTCAAATTTCAATAGATATTGCAGAAATGAATTTCAAAGACTGGATGCAAATTTAATCTGTAAACTATGCAACTATTTTGAATGTGAAATTGGTGAGTTAATTCGATATGTAAAAGAATAAAGTGATAATGGGTATGCGGAAATAAAAAATATTCGCATACCTTTTTAATTGAATATTTTATAAAATGGAATTATACTGTGTATAACATGAAACAGACAAATCGGTGTTTGAAAGGATGATGATATGATGGATAAATTAAAAAAGAACATGGTTTTCTACCTACTGTTGCTGATAGATTTTTATATCGTTCCTTGGTTTATAAAAAACACAGGAAGTGCAATGATTGTTATGTTAGTAATTATTCCTCTAATATGTTTAATAACCTCTGTTTTTTATGGGATTAGGAATGGTTTTAACTTCTGGTATATTTTGATTGTAGCAATAATGTTTGCGCCATCTATATTTATATTTTATAACTCAAGTGCATGGGTTTATGTAGTTGGATATGCTGTTATTGCATTATTGGGAAATTTAATAGCATTGCCATTAGGAAAAAGATAACTTCCTGTTTGTATGCAACAAACGTTTGAACACTTTTTGAACACCGCAACCGTGATGAAGTCTTCAAAGCCCCTTTCTATCAGTATTTGAGATTAAGTAAAACGGTTCGATTCCGGTCTGCGGCAGTGTTTGAAAAGCAGGAGAAACGTTGAATTTACAGCATTTCTCCTGCTTTTTGTTTAACCGGGATTCTGTTAAATACGCAATTTGCCGGCGTAGAGGCAGAAAAGTAGATACAGAAAGGAATGGAGGCATAAAAATGGGAGCATATCAACTGAAAAATGAAGAACTTACACTGACTGTTATTTCAGCAGGCGCAGAAATGAAATCGCTAAAAGACAATAAGACAGAGCAGGAATATCTGTGGCAGGCAGATCCAAAGTTCTGGGGAAGAACATCACCGGTTCTTTTCCCAATCGTAGGAAATTATGCGCAGAAGCAGTCGGTATACGAAGGAAAGACATATACGCTGTCACAGCATGGTTTTGCAAGAGACATGGAATTTGATCTGGAGAGCCAGACAGAAGAAGAGATTTGGTTTGTACTGAAAGATACAGAAAGTACTTTGGAAAAATATCCATTTCATTTTATTCTGAAAGTAGGATACAGACTCTCCGGACGTCAGGTGGAAGTAATGTGGAAAGTAGAAAATCCAAATGATAAGAAGATGTATTTTTCGATCGGAGGGCATCCGGCATTTAACTGTCCTTTGAAAGAAGGAGAAAAGCAGGAGGATTGTCAGTTGATATTTGATACAGAAGGACCGCTCACGAGCAGCATCGTGAATGAAGAAGGTGCACTTTGTCCACGGACAAAAATCTTAAATCTTTTCGGAAAATGTCTGAAGCTTGAGGAACATTTATTTGATGAGGATGCACTTATTATTGAAAATCATCAGGCACAGAGGATCGGTCTTGCGGATGCAGATGGAAAGGTTTATCTGGAAGTAAAATTTGATGCACCGCTTTTTGGAATCTGGTCTCCGGCAAAAAAACACGCACCTTTCGTATGTATTGAGCCATGGTATGGAAGAAGTGACAGAGAAGATTTTGACCATATTCTGGAAAACAGGGAGTGGGGGAATGAACTGGAACCGGGCGATATTTTTGAAAAGGATTATAAGATTCTGGTAAAATAGCGCAGAGGGTTGCGTTTCATGGCTCAGACTGATACAATGAAAAAAATACATGGAATATTAAAGGAAGAGGAGAACGTAAGATGAACTTTTTGGAAGAACGTATTGTCAAAGATGGAATCGTGAAAGAAGGAAATGTTCTTAAGGTGGACAGTTTTCTGAATCATCAGATGGATATTGAATTATTTGACCAGATCGGAGCGGAATTCAAGAAGAGATTTGCAGATAAGAATATCAACAAGATCCTGACAATCGAAGCTTCTGGTATCGGGATTGCCTGTATTGTAGCCAAGCATTTTCATGTGCCGGTTGTATTTGCAAAAAAGACACAGAGCATCAATCTGGAAGGGGAGATGTATGTAGCAGAAGTCGAATCATTTACCCACAAATGCAAGAACCAGGTAATTGTAGCAAAGAAATTTCTTTCAGAGGAAGATCATGTACTCATTATTGATGATTTCCTTGCGAATGGATGTGCGCTGCAGGGGCTGATTCAGCTGGTTACAGAGGCAGGTGCAACTGTAGAGGGAATTGGAATTGTGATCGAAAAAGGATTCCAGTCCGGCGGAAGAATCATCCGCAACCTTGGATATCCGCTGGAATCACTTGCGATTGTAGAAGCTATGGACAGTGAGACGGGTGAGATCACTTTCAGAGAGCAGTAAAAAGTGCAAAAAGACGCATATGCCTGAACAAAAATTTTGTCGGGCATATGCGTCTTTTGCGTATATGATGAGCTAAGTGCAGATTTGTATTTTCAAAGGGATCTGCATTTTTGATAAGCAGGTTTAGTCATTTTGCTCCATCCATTCATTTAAAAGCCTGCAATAGCGGTCGGTATCTTCAACGAAGCATACATGACGGCAGTCATCAAAAAGTTCCCAGCGTGAATTCGGGATACTGTCATACATGGTCTTTGCAACCAGTGGAGTGCACAGATCGTTGGCTCCGTTGATGATAAGTGCCGGCTCTTTGATATTTTTCAGTTTGTCACGGTACTCATAGTTGCTGAGATTTCCGATTGGCGTGTATTCATTTGGTCCCCACGCGGTGATATAAGAGTCTGTTCCAACCTTTTTTGGACGGCGCAGGCATTCAGGATCGGTGTCTTTTGGTACGCCGGCGGCATGAAGAAGCATAAAGCGTTCATTGGCTGCGAGATATGCCGGATCGTCAAAATTGCCGGTTGCTTCAGCTTTGGCAATGGCGTCCTGATCTTCCTGGGACATGAATTTGATCATCCGGTGTTGTTCCTGGGCCCACAATCTGGCAGATGGGTGGGTGCTGGAAAGAATAACGGATTTGATCCCTTCTGGTTTGTGATCGCATAAGTATTCGATTGAGAGCATTCCGCCCCAGGACTGTCCGAGAAGATGAAGTTCATTAAGTCCGAGATATTTTCTGAGTTCGATCAGTTCATTCATCCATGTTTTAGAACACCAGAGTTCTGAATGTCCTTCTACATAAGAATTACCGCAGCCGAGCTGGTCGTAGGAAATAATTGCACGACCTTCATCAGCAAGCCGGTCAAGTACTTCAAAGTAGTTATGTGTAGAACCAGGCCCGCCGTGAAGCAGAATGAGTGGTTTTTTATTGCCGGAGCATTCGCCTGCAATACGGTAGTAGGTTTTGTATCCAAGATAAGGCATGTAGCCTTCTGTAATTTTCATATTTAATCCCTCCTCAGTACATTAAGTTTCTTCATTATAACATCAAAATGAAGTAAGGGAAAGAAAAAGTGGAAAAATAAAAAAATAACGAAAAAAAATATAAAAAAATAAAAAAAACAAAAAAGTTGTTGACAAACAGTTGAATGATGAATATAATAATAAGAGTCACGCGGGTGTAGTTCAATGGTAGAACACCAGCCTTCCAAGCTGGATACGTGGGTTCGATTCCCATCACCCGCTTTTGTTATGTTTTAAATCAGGAGTCCGGTCGCCAAAGTGGTGACCGGGCTCCTGATTTATAGAGAAAAATTTAGTCATTTTTGACTGGTACGTTAAAATATCGGCTCGATTATAAGGGTAAACGAAAATAGCCGCCAACTACTGGGAATAGTTGACGACTGACATTAGTAATAGTTGACACTATTTGCGGGTAGCCGCTTGCGGTTTCCCTCTTTATGTCTTAAATATAGCATATCTGGCAGCAGGACGCAATGGGTGAACGAAATGTTTACCAGTGTCGTAAATTTTTTGGTACTTACCTTGATTTTTTATCCCCACCATGCTATACTAACACCCGTTACAAAACCCCTAAAAACAAGGTCTTACAAGGGTTTCGCCGATTCCCGGCGTAAAATGAATCGAGTGTTCGTGACCTTCCACTCGTAAAACAAAACTAGAGGAGAGAATTTCATATGAAGAACAAGAATGTAGCATTTATGACTCAGGCAGCGATGATCGCTGCAATCTACGTGGTGCTTACTTATGTATTTGCACCATTTTCATTCGGAGAAGTACAGATACGTATTGCAGAAGCACTTACGATCCTTCCGGTATTTACACCGGCAGCGATTCCTGGACTTTTCGTTGGATGTATTGTTGGAAACATTCTCGGAGGAGCAATCCTGCCGGATATCATTTTCGGAAGCATTGCAACTTTGATCGGAGCATTTTTTACTTATCAGCTTCGTAACAAAAACCGTTTCCTTGCACCGTTACCACCGATTATTGCTAACACAGTAATCGTTCCGTTTGTACTTCGTTACGGATATGGAGTAGCACTTCCGATTCCGTTTATGATGTTGACAGTTGGTGTCGGAGAAGTTGTCGGATGTGGTGTGCTTGGATTAGTCCTTTATACTGCATTGAATCGTTATAAAAATGTAATTTTTAAAACAGCATAAGAAGATGTAAAAAGCGGACAGACTGAAAAGCTATTCAGCCTGTCCGTTTTTTATACTATTGTTGTGTATACAATCGTAGAATTTTACAAATTTGAGTGGAGATATATTTATGGAAAAGTGGATATGAATCTTCTATAATATAAAAAGAGAAACTGTAACCAGATGAAAGTTTGACAGTAAGGGAAAAAGGGAGAAATATGAAATATACAGTTGTTGTTGCTGATGATGAGGAGGAAATTCGCAGAAGTCTTGTTCGCAGGGTAAAGTGGGAAGAGATTGGTTTTGAAGTGGTCGGGGAAGCTGAAAATGGTGCAGACGCGCTGGAACTGGTTGAAAAGCTGGAACCAGATCTGCTCCTTACCGATATCAAGATGCCATTTTTATCGGGGATTGAGCTGGCACGGGCGGTCAGGGAAGTTTGCCCGATGGTACAGATCGCATTTTTAAGTGGATTTGATGATTTTACCTATGCGCAGCAGGCAATTCAATATAATATTGTAAGTTATATGCTGAAGCCAATTTCAGCAAAAGAGATCGAGGCGGAATTGATAAAGATTAAAAAAGCCATGGATCAGCGAGTGGAAGAATTTACAAAAGAAAGAAAAGAGAAGCTGGATATCCGCAAGACGCAATTCCTTATTCCGCTTTTGCTCGACAGCTTTCAGAATGAACGGGTGTCCGAAGAGGCACTTCTTGAGCGGGCAGAGGAATGTGAGCTGATCCGTAATCCAAAGCCGGATAATATGCAGTATGTGGTGCTTGTAACCGGAATCCGTGATGCAAATGGAAAGGATCAGACAAGCTATAGCAGTGTAAATGCAGTTGATATGATCCTGAAAAAATATGTTCATTATGTAAGTTGCCATCTGGAAGGAAGAGTGGTATCGCTGATCGCGACGACTCCGGGAGGTATGGGTAAGTATTTACATATTATTGTAGAAGAAATTGTTCAGAGTGTGGAGCGTATTATGGGATATTGCTGTCAGGTCGGGGTAAGCAGGAGTGTGAATACTCTTGGAAAATGCAGAGAGAGCTATCTGGAGGCGATGAATGCGCTCAGTTATTCCAGAAAGGATAAAAGCAGTGTCTATTTCATTTCCGATGCAGAGCACGGATCGGGATTGGAACAGGGAGAAATACAGGAAATTACAGCAACGATGGAGAATTTTTTACGTGGTGGAATGGCAGAGGATCTGGAGATTTATCTGGATGATCTGGAAAAGAAGCTGCGAAATGGAGGCAAGAATACACTGGTACTTAGTACGATACTTTTGACCGAGATTGGGGCGGCAGTATATAAGGTTATTTATATGGCAATCGGGGAATGTGGTGTAGAAGTTCTTCAGAAAAAATATTCCATGCAGCAGATGCGTGAAATGGAACGTATGGCAGAGAATTTTCAGATCATAAAAATGCTGTGTATGGAGGCTAAAAAAATGCTTATGGATCAGAGAAAGAAGAGCAGCGAGGTGATCTGCGAGCAGGCAGTGCAGATCATACAGGACCGCTATGCCCAACAGGATCTGTCTGTTATGATCATCAGTGAAGAGATCGGGGTGTCGCCGAATTATCTCAGCAGTCTGATAAAAAAGACGACAGGCAGTTCACTGGTTGAGATCCTGACGAAAAAACGAATTGAAAAGGCAATGGAGCTTCTGCAGTGTACCGGTATGAAGATCGGTGAGATTACAGAGCTGTGTGGTTATAAGGATCAGTATTATTTCAGCCACTGCTTCAAAAAGCTGACTGGAGTATCACCGAACAAATACAGGAGGGAACATGAACAGGCGTAAAAAAGAAGCAGATCAGCACAAGGGATGGAATATATCTATTTCCGGTGTGTTTATTGCAATGGTAATGGGAATCGTCCTGACTTCGGTAGTGGCTGCAACGCTTATTTTTGTTCAGATTTACCGGAATGCAATGGAGCAAAGTGCAGTGACAAGCAGTTCCCAGAGCTGTGAACAGGTACAGAATACGGTTGAGAATTATACACAGGATATGCGGATCATACTGGAAGGGATCGTGGCGAGAATGCGTCATGAGAATAATCATTCTGAGGAATATATCCAGAATCTGGTAAATATCCGTTCCGATGTAGTAGCGGTAACAATCTGTGGTGAAGATGGGGAGCTTCTGCGTTACTGGAACAGAGGGCAGAAGCTGAAAGAGAATTATCGCATTGTTCAGAGTACCGAAATGGAAGATGACGATGGCAGGCTGCGTATAACCAAACCATATGTGGAATCTTTGTTTGAGGGATATTATCCATGGGTTGTAACCGTTTACCAGAAGATTCAGAAAGAAGACGGAACCAGTATACAGGTAAATATTGACATCCGTTTTTCTGACATTGCCAATTATGTTGATGATGTAGGGATCGGGCAGCACGGCTATGCCTATATTGCGGACAAAAAAGGCAATCTGATCTATCATCCACAGCAGCAGCTCATTTATTCCGGGTTAAAAGAAGAGAAGGGAATGGATTTAAAAGAAGGGACACATATTCAGGAACAGGCGATCTATACTGTGAAAAATCTGGAGAACTGTGACTGGAAAATTGTAGGTGTCTGCTATGTAGATGAAATGATTACGGAGAAGGTAAGCAGTGCGGTATCCAGACTTCTGATCGTCCTGTGTCTGGTTATGGGAGCAGTCTTTCTTCTCGGATGGGCATTTTCAGAACTGTTCTCAGCACCGGTAAGGCAGCTTGCTGATGACATGCACCGGTTTGAAAAAAATGCTGAAAATTTTGTATTTGAGCCGATGGCGGGAACTACAGAGATCACGACTTTATCCAACTCATTTGAACACATGGTTGTGAAGATCCAGAAGCTGATGGAGCAGGTCAGACAGGAAGAAATCACACTGCGGAAAACAGAGCTGAAAGCGCTTCAGGCGCAGATCAATCCACATTTCCTGTATAATACACTGGATGCGATTGCATGGATGTGTGAAGACGGGAAAAATGAAGATGCAGAAGAGATGGTTACGGCACTTGCAAGGCTGTTCCGTATCAGTATCAGTAAAGGGCATGAGCTGATTCCGATCGAAAAAGAAGTGGAACATGCAAAGAGTTATCTGAAGATTGAAAATTATCGGTATAAGAACAAATTTACCTATTCATTTGAGGTGGAAGAGTCGTGTCTTTCGTATCTTTGTAACAAAATTACTTTGCAGCCAATTATCGAGAATGCAATTTATCATGGTGTAAAGCAGATGATCGATGAGGGTGAGATCTGGATCCGTATTTTTGAGGACGGAGAAGATATTATTTTCCAGGTGGAGGATAACGGAATCGGTATGACGGAAGAACAGTGCCGGGAGATTCTGCGCAAAGAGCCGGGAGACCGTACCGGAATCGGAATCAAGAATGTAAATGACCGGATCAAGATTTATTTTGGAAGCAATTATGGACTGAATATCACAAGTGAGCTGGATGAAGGGACCTGTGTGACGATCCGTATGCCGAAGGTCAGGGAGGAAGAATATGAGAAAAAGTAGAAGAAAACCATTTATTGCAATTGGTGCAGGTGTGATCCTACTTGCAATTCTGTTTTTTGTCCTGACGGGTGACGGACTTTGGGAAGGAAAAGAAGGCAGTACAAATAGCGTCATCGAGAAGAAAAAAGTAGTGTTTCTGACAAAATCCATGGATTCTTCTTTCTGGCAGTCCGCATATGCGGGAGCCGGTGCGGCAAGTGCGGAATATAATCTGGATCTGGTGTGCGAAGGACCGGATGGAGACGGTGAGGAAGATTATGAGGCGCAGAATGAAATGATAGACCGGGCAATCCGGGAACAGGTAGATGCACTTCTGTTCTCTGCTATTGATTTTGAAAAGAATGCGGAAGCAATCGACCGTGCGGCAAAGGTAGGAATCAGGATTGTGGTTGTGGACAGTCCGGTAAACAGTGAGGCTGTGGAATGCTATATTGGTACAGACAATTATGAAGCCGGATGTATGGCAGGAGAAGAAGTGCTTGGTAATCCGGCGGAAAATCTAAATATCGGAATCGTAAATTTTGATAAGAGTACGGAGAACGGGCAGCTTCGTGAAAAGGGATTCCGGGATACGGTTCTTAATGATGACCGGGCAAATATTACGGCGTCCATCAATGTGAAGTCTACGATCACCGACGCAAGAGAGGGCACCGAGAGGATGTTGCTTGACAATCCGCAGATCAATGTGATCGTGACATTTAATGAATGGACAACACTTGGAGTCGGGGATGCGGTAGAAGCACTTGGCGCCGGAGAGCGGACGCAGGTTGTTGCGTTTGACAGTAACGTAAAATCCATTGGAATGCTGGAAAAAGGAAATGTAGATGCGCTGATCGTCCAAAACCCATATGCGATGGGATACCTGGGGATTGAGCAGATCAATACACTACTGAATGGTCAGAAGCCGGAAAAGAAAGAGACGGCAACCAGCAGTATTTTGGTGACAAGAGAAAATATGTATGATGATAAGAGCCAGAAGGCGCTGTTTTCATTTGAAGAAAAGTAACGGGTGGAATGTTTGTAGCTGCTCGGAAGTATAGAAGCTGTAGTCTGAAAAATATTTGGACTACAGCTTTTTGAAGAATTGGGCATTTGAAACATTTATGGACGAAATTAAGTAAAAATTTATATAAACGTTGAAATTCACAAACCCCTCGTAGTTTTTCACATGGGTATTTTATTTTCTTCTTGTTATACTCGTATCATCAAGTAAACGTTATACAAGGAGGAACGAAATTATGAAAAGAAGAATTGTAGCAGCGATGCTCGCAGGTGTGATGGCACTTGGAATGCTTGCAGGATGCGGGGGCTCCGGTAAGAGTGACAGTGATGGTGGAAGCAGTGATAAGAAATCATCAGACGCTAATATCGCAGTATTCTACTATACCTATTCTGATACTTACATCGCATCTGTCCGTACAGCACTCGATGCAAAACTTGACGAGATGGGCGTTGAATATCAGGACTATGATGGAAACAGTAACCAGACAACACAGAACGAACAGATTGATACAGCGATCCAGACAGGTGCTACAGCACTGATCGTTAACATCGTTACATCCGGTTCTGTAGATGCTTCTTCACAGATCGTTGAAAAAGCAGAAGCAGCAGGAATCCCGGTTATCTTCTTTAACCGTGCAGTCGAAGATGACAAAACAGAAGGAGATGTACTTGGAAGCTATGACAAGTGTGCATTCGTAGGAACAGACGCTCCGGAAGCAGGACATATGCAGGGCGAAATGATTGGTAACTATGTAGTAGAACATTTTGATGAAATGGATCTCAACGGAGATGGAAAAATCTCTTACGCAATGTTTATGGGACAGCTTGGAAATGCAGAAGCTATTTACCGTACACAGTTTGCTGTAGAAGATGCAGACAAGATCATCACAGAAGCTGGCAAACCGGCACTGGAATATTTCGATGCTTCTAACAGTGACAAATACCAGGTTGACCAGGATGGTAACTGGAGTGCAACAGCAGCAAACAACTATATGACAACCAACCTTTCCCAGTACAACGAAGGAAGCAATAACATGATCGAGCTTGTTATCTGCAACAACGACGGTATGGCAGAAGGCGCAATCTCTGCTCTGAATGATAAGGGATACAACCTTGGAACAGGCAAAGACGGAAAGATGATTCCGGTATTTGGTGTTGATGCTACAGATGCAGCAAAACAGCTGATCGGAGATGGCAAGATGACAGCAACTGTTAAACAGGATGCAGATGGTATGGCAGCTTGTATCGCAGATCTTGCTAAGAATGCAGCAGATGGAAAAGATCTGATGGATGGAACAGATTCTTACAACATTTCTGATAAAGTAAGCAACAAGATCTTCATTCCTTACCAGGAATACTCAGGAAAATAAAAATGTAAAAAATAAAGGTGGCGGCCAGGTGGTTGGCCAGCCACCTTTTCCAAAGTTGTGACGCAGTCGGATGGAACTGCATAGTGGCAGGTTCGAAAGGTATGCGAGATTAGAAGATGAGAGACAGGAGGACAGCTATGAAACAGGATGTTTTACTGCAGATGACGGATATCTGTAAAGAATTTCCGGGCGTAAAAGCATTAGATCATGTGTCCCTGACAGTTAAAGCAGGCACTGTCCATGCACTGATGGGTGAAAATGGAGCCGGAAAGTCAACACTGATGAAATGCCTTTTCGGAATTTATGACAAAGACAGTGGCAAGATTGAGCTGGAGGGAAAAGAGATTAATTTCAAGAATTCGAAAGAAGCTCTTGAAAATGGAGTTGCAATGGTTCACCAGGAACTGAACCAGGCGCTCAAAAGAAACGTCATGGATAATCTCTGGCTCGGACGTTACCCGAAAGTGGGCGGCGTTATGGTAAATGAGAAAAAAATCTATGACGACACAAAAAAAGTATTTGAAGAATTGAAAATTGATGTAGATCCGAAAAGGATCATGAGTACGATGCCGGTATCACAGAGACAGATGGTAGAGATTGCAAAAGCAGTATCTGTGAATGCAAAAGTCATCGTATTTGATGAGCCGACTTCTTCCCTTACAGAGCAGGAAGTAGAGCATCTGTTTGATATCATTGAGATGCTGAAAAAGAGAGGATGCGGAATCATTTACATTTCACATAAAATGGCAGAGATCAAACGGATTTCAGATGAAATCACGATCATGCGTGACGGAACCTGGGTAGCAACAGAGAAAGCAGATGATCTGGAGATGGACGATATCATCCGTCTGATGGTTGGACGTGAGCTTACCAATCAGTTCCCGCCAAAGACAAATAAACCGGGCGATGTAGCGCTTGAAGTGGAACACCTTTCCGGAATGTATTCGATCCTGAATGATGTTTCCTTCAAAGCAAGAAAAGGAGAAATTCTTGGAATTGCCGGACTTGACGGAAGTGGGCGTACAGAAACTCTGGAGACAATTTTTGGAATTGCAACCAGGAAATCAGGAACGATAAAACTTGACGGAAAACAAGTCAGCAATAAGAATGCACAGGATTCGATCAAGAACGGATTTGCACTTCTGACAGAAGAGAGAAGAGCAACCGGTATCTTCGGCATCCTGAACATTCGTGAAAATACCGTTATCTCCAGCTTAAAGAGACACAAAAAAGGATTTTATCTGAGTGAAAAATCCATGAAAGAAGATACGCAGAAATATATTGATGCGCTGCGGACAAAGACACCGTCGCAGGAGACAAAGATCCGTGCACTTTCCGGTGGAAACCAACAGAAGGTTATCCTTGGAAGATGGCTTCTTACCGATCCGGAAGTACTGCTTCTGGATGAGCCGACAAGAGGAATCGATGTCGGTGCAAAGTATGAGATCTATCAGCTCATCATCGATCTTGCGAACCGCGGCAAAGTAGTTATTGTAGTTTCTTCAGAAATGCCGGAGCTTCTCGGAATCTGTGACCGTATCATGGTTATGTCCGGTGGAAGACTTGCCGGAGAGATTAACGCTGAAGAGGCGACGCAGGAACTGATCATGACTTACGCAGCAAAGTATGTGTAATTTTCAAACAAAAAGAAGGAGGCTTCCCAGATGAAAGCATTTGCAAATATAAAATCACGCTATGCAGAATACAAAGCACTGGATTCCGCAGACAAGGCAAAAGCGTGGAAAGAAGGACTTATCAATAATGCGATTTATCTTCTGATCATTATCGCAGTTATTTACACTTACACACAGAACAGCAGATTTCTGAGCGTGGCATCTATTGTTAACATTATCTCGCTGTCTGCAGCGAACATTCCGATCGCGTGTGGTATTGCAGGAACGATCGTACTTACCGGTACAGACCTTTCAGCAGGACGTGTTGTAGGTCTTACAGCATGTATTTCTGCATCACTTTTGCAGTCAGTAACTTATGCAACCAAAATTTTCCCGGATCTTCCGGTTCTTCCGATACCACTGGTTATTCTGATCGTAATCGTAGTCGGAGGTATTGTTGGATGGGTAAATGGATTCTTCGTAGCGAAATTCCACTTACATCCATTCATTGTAACACTGGCAACACAGCTGATCGTATACGGAATTCTTCTGATGTACATTATGCTGAACGGTAACAACGGACAGCCACTTTCCGGACTGGACAAATCCTTTAAGAATTTTGTAACAGGAAGTTTCTTAAAGATCCGTGGCGTTCCGATCCCGAACTATGTATGGTACGCTTGTGTCGTAGTTGTATTCATGTGGTTCATGTGGAATAAGACAACATTTGGAAAGAATATGTTCGCAGTTGGTTCCAACCCGGAAGCTGCTAATGTATCTGGTGTAAATGTTATGAGAACAACCATTCTGGTACATACACTTGCAGGATGCATGTATGGTATCACTGGATTCATTGAATCTGCACGTATCGGTTCCAACCAGGCAAATACAGGTCTGAACTACGAGTGTGATGCGATTGCTGCCTGTGTAATCGGTGGTGTATCTTTTGTAGGTGGTACCGGTAAGATCAGCGGCGTTGTTTTAGGGGTGTTCATTCTGAGAATCATCTTCGTTGCACTGCAGTTCCTGGCAGTAAGTCAGAATATGCAGTATGTGATCAAAGGTCTGATTATTCTGATCGCATGTGCAATTGATATGAGAAAATATCTGGTAAGAAAATAAAAAGAAAAGGCTGGGAAATGTTATGGACGAGAATAAGATGCCGGAGAATGACGGATGGAAGAAAAATGCAAGACTGGCGATTTATGCAATGGCCGGGTTTTATCTGCTGACACTGGCATACCAGATGTTCAGGGCGATTTCCACAAGTCATGGTAATGAACAGCTTGTTATGATCGTGGCGACGATTCTGTTTCTGATAGTTGGTGTTGGACTGATCGGGTTTGGAACTATAAATGTCTACAAAAATATGAAAAAGAATCAGAGTACAGATAAAGATCGTAATGAGGAATAGCTCATAACGAGGACGAGACCTCAAAACAAAAAGACAGGAGAGTAATAGCACCCCCCTGTCTTTTTGTGTCTATAAAGAGGAATAAAAACATTGGAGGAAAAGATGAAAACAAGAAAAAGGTATGTCCGTGCCGGGGCTGCCTGCCTTGCGGCATTGCTCACGGTACAGGGAATGACATTGCCTGTGGCGGCAGGTGAAGAGGTGAAAGTAAGATCCAATTCACAGACACAGATGAGTTCAGATCCGGAAGCGGTTTACGTAAGCAATTACGGGAAATCGACGGATCAGAGAACGATCAATTTTGACAGTAATTGGAAATTCAATCTGGGAGATGTGGAAAATGCGCAGACAGCAAATTTCGACGACTCGAAATGGCGCCAGGTTTCGCTTCCGCATGACTACAGTATTGAACAGGATTATTCAAAATCTATGGAAGCAGAAAGTGGATATCTTCCAGGAGGAACAGGATGGTACCGGAAAAGTTTTACCATAGATAAAGCTGCGGAAGGAAAAGAGATCCGTATTGATTTTAGCGGTGTTTATATGAATGCATCTGTATGGGTAAATGGAGAAAAGCTTGGAACACATCCATACGGATATACACCATTTTCATTTGACATAACAGACTATGTGAAATATGGTGAGGAAAATACAATTGCAGTAAAGGTGGAGAACAAGACGCCTTCAAGCAGATGGTATTCCGGAAGTGGTATTTACAGAAGTGTAAATCTGACCATGACAGAAAAGGTTCATGTGGATCTTGAGGGGACGCAGATTACGACTGAGAACCTGAAAGCAGAACAGGGTGGAACTGTCAATATGGATGTCCGCACACAGGTTGTGAATGATTCTGAAGATGAACAGGCTGTAACCTTGACGCACACGGTATTTCCAAAAGGCGCAGATGAAAGTGCAGCAATCGGAACAGTGACAACCGAAGCTAAAACTGTTGCATCCGGAGAAAGTGATGAAATCGAAATAACACTTGAGGCACAAAGTCCGGCGCTCTGGAGTGTGGACAGTCCGACACTTTATACTGTAAGAACAGAAGTAAAGCTTGGAGAAAATACAGTAGATGTTTACGATACAGAATATGGTTTCCGGTATTTTGATTTTGATAACAATACAGGATTTTCGCTGAACGGACAGAATACAAAACTAAAAGGTGTATGTATGCATCATGATCAGGGAGCACTTGGTGCAAAGGCAAATGCCCGCGCAATTGCAAGACAGATTGAGATCCTGAAGCAGATGGGGTGTAACGCGATTCGAGTGACACATAACCCTGCAGCTGATGAGCTGATCCAAACATGCAATGAGCAGGGGATGTTGGTGATCGATGAAGCTTTCGATACCTGGCTTTATGCAAAAAATGGAAACAGTAATGACTATGCAAAATGGTTCAATCAGACAATCGACGGGGACAATCAGATTTTAGGTGCAGGGGACGGTATGACCTGGGCACAGTTTGACCTGACAGCAATGGTGAAGAGAGGATACAATGCACCATCGATCATTATGTGGTCTCTTGGAAATGAGGTTATGGAAGGAATCAGCGGTGGCGTTTCCAATTATCCGGCAACTGCCCAGAAACTGGTGAACTGGGTAAAAGAGCTGGATACAACAAGACCGATGACAACCGGAGATAACAAGCTGAAAGCCAACTGGAGTGAAGCAGAAAGTATTGGCAATACATTAAATGCAGCAGGCGGAACCGTTGGATTTAACTATTGCGCAGGCTGGCAGTATGACAACTGGCATAAATTGCATCCAGAATGGCTGATGTACGGTTCTGAGACTGCTTCTGCGATCAACAGCCGTGGAATCTATAATCGGATCAACGGTGGAAGCCAGACTTCCGACAAGCAGCTTACATCCTATGATAATTCTGCTGTAGGCTGGGGCAGTGTAGCAAGTGATGCATGGTATACAACGATTACAAGAGATTACCTTGCAGGAGAATATGTCTGGACCGGATTTGATTATATCGGTGAGCCGACACCTTGGAATGGAACCGGAGCAGGATCAGTAGGAAGCTGGCCGGCACCGAAGAGCTCTTACTTTGGTATCGTGGATACCGCAGGCTTTGCGAAAGACAGCTATTACTTCTATCAGAGCCAGTGGAATGATCAGGTGCACACCTTACATGTACTTCCGGCATGGAATGAAAATGTAGTCTATAAAGACAACAGTGGAAAGGTTCCGGTAGTTGTATATTCGGATGCAGCATCGGTCGAGTTGTTCTTTACGCCGGCAGGTGGAGAAAGACAGTCTCTTGGAAAGAAAGCATTTACACAGAAAACAACAGCTGCAGGTTATACCTATCAGATTTACGAGGGAGAAGATAAGAACGGAACCGAGCATAAGAATCTTTATCTTACCTGGAAGGTTCCGTATGCGGATGGAACACTGGAGGCCGTTGCATATGACGCAGATGGAAATATCATTGAAAATACAGACGGACGTTCCAGCGTGACAACGACTGGCGAAGCTGCAAAATTGCAGATGTCAGCAGACAGAACCGAGATTGCTGCGGATGGAAAAGATTTATCTTATGTGACAGTTGATGTGACAGACCAGAATGGAAATATTGTTCCGGATGCAGAAAACCGCGTTACATTTAACGTAGAAGGTGATGGAGTTCTGGTTGGTGTAGATAACGGAAGCTCTCCGGATCACGATTCTTATCTTGCAGATAACAGAAAAGCATTCAGTGGAAAAGTTCTGGCAATCGTGCAGTCCACGAAAACTGGTGGTTCATTTACTGTGACAGCTACGGCAGATGGACTGGAAAGTGCAACAGCAACCGTCACAACTTATTCTGTATCAGATGGCACACCAGAAGAAAAAGAGATCGACAGTTTCTGGATGTCAAAGACCTATTATGTCAAGACTGGAAATATCCCGGTACTTCCGACAACGATTGAAACTCGTTATACCGATGGAAGCAAAGAAAGCAAAGTAGTGACATGGGATGCGATCGGAGAGGAGATGGTACAGCAGTCAGGAAACTTTAATGTGCAGGGGCAGATTGAAGGACATCAGGTAACAGTCAATGTAAATGTTATTGATGAAGTTGGAGGACTTCTGAATTACTCAACCTCAACACCAGTTGGAACTGTACCGATTCTTCCGGAATCCAGGCCGGCGGTTCTTACAGACGGAACCATTCTGACCGCTTCATTTGGAGTAAACTGGGATGACATATCGGCTGATCAGTTTGCAGAAGAAGGAACTGTTACGGTAAATGGGACAGCAGATGTACTCGGTGATGAAATTCCGGTAAGTGCAACAATCCGTGTACAGACAGAGCAGATCACAGTTGGAAGCAGCGTGTCCGGAAAGGTAATGAATCTGACACAGAGCATTCCGGAAGGCGAACAGTCAGATACACTTTCTGCAATTGTGGACGGATCAACAACAATCAGTGATAACACAAGTGGAGGAGCAAACCCGACTGCATGGAGCAACTGGCAGAGTTCCCAGAATGGTAATAGTAAAGCAGAAATCACATTTGAGTATGCAACCCAGCAGAGACTTGGACAGATTGTGATGCATTTTGCAAAGGACAGCGGAAGTATGCGTTATCCGGATGCAGGAATAACAGAGATTCTGGTTTCAGAGGATGGAACCAACTGGAACAAGCTTGCAGTAACGGAGACGATCGGGGAAGAAAGTGGACGGGTAAAACCATATACGTATGATTTCACACCGACGACAGCGACTTTTATCAAATTCAAGCTTACGAACGCAAGTGCACCGACAGGAACCAGATGGAAACCTTGTACTGCACTTACTGAGATCGAGTTGAAGGTGGCACAGGGAAGCTTCGTATCGAATACGACAGCGAAGCTGGAAGAAGTCATTGTAAATGGCAATCCGGTACCGGAAAGTGCACTGGCACAGGGAAGCTATTCTACACCTGCTATTTTTGCAGAGGTAGAGGCAAAAGCAGCCGATAATGCGTCAGTGACTATTCTTCCGACTTTCAACAATATCAAGAAGATCATTGTTGAGTCAGAAGATCACAATACAAGAAATGTATTTGAAATCCGTCTTGGAGAAGAGACAGAAGAGACACCAGAATCCGGTGACAGAGATTATCCGATTGGAAGGATCACTGCATTTGCAGAAAGTGAGTATAATGGCAGTGGAACAGAAGGACCGGCAGAGTACGTTCTGGATGAAGATGAAGGAACGCACTGGCATACAAACTGGCGTACAAATGAAGCACAGGATGTAGAAAAACGTTGGATCGGACTGGAACTGGAAGAACCGGCAGTTCTGGATGCATTTCGCTATTATCCGCGTGGTGGCAATATGAATGGATTTGTCAGTGAGTATAAAGTACAGTACAAACTGAATCAGGAAGATGAATGGACCGATATTGCAGGCGGTACCTGGGACAGGACGCTTGAATGGAAAATAGCAGAATTTGACGAACCGGTAGAAGCAAAATATGTGAGACTGGTGGGAATCCATACCTATGCGGAATCTGGAAATGATGCACACATGGCAGTTGCAGAGCTTCGTGTCCGTGAGGCGGACAAGCGTGTAGATATTTCGGCAGAAGACAGCCAGATCACAGTGTCAGTTCCGGAACAAACAGAGGTTGCGAAAGCAGATGAACAGAATCCGGTATATCCACAGGTAGAAGTCAAGAGAACGGTAAACGGCGTAGAAGAGACTCTGAGATACGGAGTGGATTATCTACTGTCCTATGAAAATAATACAGCTTTTGGAACAGGTAAGGTGATTGTTACCGGAATTGTAAATTACCGCGGAGTTGTAGAGCGTACATTTGAAATTGTAAAGAAAGCTCCGGAGTTAAGTGCTGTGTATATCCAGAGTCAGCCCGGAAAGACAGTTTACAAATCAGGAGAAACCTTCGATCCGACCGGTCTTTCGCTGAAATTGGTATACGATGATGATTCAGAGGAAGAACTGGTATATAGCGAAGAAACCGCAGGACAGTTTGGTTTTGAACCAGGTCTGGATACTGCACTTACAGAAGAAGTAAAAGAAATTACCGTGGCTTATGGCGGAAAATCAGCAGTTGTGTTTATCGGAGTAGAATCGTCAGAAACACCAGGACCTGAAAAGCCGGATCCGGAGAATCCGACACCGGGAAAACCAAATCCAGAGAAACCAAACCCAGAAGATCCAAAACCAGGGAATGGATCTGGCAGTGAGAACAATGGTGGAACAGGAAGTGGAAGCGGATCAAATTCCAATAACGGAAGCAGTGGTGGTAATAATACAGTAAATAACATCATAAATAATAACAACAATAACAACAGCAATTCTTCCAATAAGAATTCAGGAAAAGTGCAGACAGGAGACAGAAATAATCTGGTATTCCCATTAATCGGAATGACAGCAGCAATTCTGGCAATCGCCACTGTTTTAATAATCAGAAAAAAGAAACGTCTTTAAAAATATAGAAGACATTTAAAGGACTCCCGGCAAGGTAAAATTTGCCGGGAGTATTTATTTTCAAATCTCAAAAAATTCTTAAGAAAATCCAGCCCTATCTCTTAAAAAATCTCTGCTAATCTTGTATAGTATAGAGGAGGTGAAAAAAGATGGCGAAAATATTAGTATGTGATGATGATAAAGACATTGTAGAAGCAATAGATATTTACCTGACGCAGGAAGGATACGAAGTCCAGAAGGCGTATGATGGCGATGAAGCGATCAAGGTATTGAAAAGTAATGAAGTTGATCTTCTGATCATGGATGTGATGATGCCGCGGCTGGACGGAATCCGGGCGACACTCAAGATCCGGGAAAACATGAGCCTCCCGATTATTATTTTATCCGCCAAATCAGAGGATGCGGACAAGATTTTAGGACTGAATATCGGTGCAGATGATTACATAACCAAACCGTTCAATCCGTTGGAGCTGGTAGCAAGGGTAAAATCCCAGCTCAGACGTTACACCCAGCTTGGAAGTACGGCGAGATCTGACAACCAGAGTGAGTTCCGGACCGGGGGACTTGTGATCAGGGATGATCTGAAAGAAGTGACTGTGGACGGCGAAAAAGTGAAGCTGACACCGATTGAATACAATATATTACTGTTACTCGTTAAAAATCAGGGAAAGGTGTTCTCTATCAATCAGATTTACGAAAATATCTGGAATGAAGAAGCAATCGGAGCGGACAATACCGTTGCCGTACATATCCGCCATATCCGGGAGAAAATCGAAATCAATCCGAAAGAGCCACGTTACCTGAAGGTAGTATGGGGTGTCGGATATAAGGTAGAGAAGATCGGTTAGGAGGTCTTATGAATAACAAATGGTATCAGAGCGCACCATGTAAAGGAATCCTGATCGTACTGGAGCATATTTTAGCGGTGGTGATGATCACATGTCTGGTTTTTACATTCAGTTATCCGGGCGATAATCTGGCAGGAATCCTG
Organism: Coprococcus sp. LG101-27; assembly: GCF_027695515.1. Lineage (NCBI taxonomy): Bacteria > Bacillati > Bacillota > Clostridia > Lachnospirales > Lachnospiraceae > Coprococcus > Coprococcus sp. LG101-27. Next base: position 22,228 of record NZ_JAQEUJ010000010.1, on the reverse strand, counting down.
TTTGAAAAGCCACATAAGAAGTATGAACAGTCAAAAGGGTTTACCGACAAGCTGATGAGTGCTGCAAATGATATTGCGGCTGCGGAAGGATACGACAGCAATTTTGAAACAGAAGGAAAATATGATGAAAACAGAATTGTAGATCTGAAAGAATATGATTCAGATCGTAAGATTTCAAATGAAAATGTAAATGGGCTTGCATACCGTCTTGGTGATCTTGTGAATTACTGGGAAAACGATCAGGAGATGTACTACGCAGACGGGACCAAGATGGCAGATGGAGACAATGATGATGAGATCATCGTCTGCCAGAAGGATGACGGAACCTACCATTATTACTATGAAAAAGAATTTCGTCGAGAATTTAAAAACGGGAACCTTCAGTTTGGTAATATGGATGAGGCAAAAGATGAATATTCACTGGAAAGCACCGGAGAAGTGATTGATTCTCTGATCAATGACTGGATCGAGAGCTCCGCAAGTATTTACCGCAATATTCTGGACAGTGAAAATCGCCAGGTCTACACAAAGTGCTGGCGGTATGACGGAGAAAAAGTTTCCGAAAACTGTGCACCGGTGGGCGCGAAGAATCTTCTGGAAGTTGTGAACAAGGATTCCAGATGGAACGGCAAGTTAAGTGATGCGATGTCCATGCTTGGAAATACTGTGGACAGTGTACGGGATAATTTTTTGACGTGGCAGTATGTAACGGAAGAATATAAAGAAGGTAATACCAATCTTGCATATATGATTGTAGATCTGGACAATAAAAAAGTTTATACCAACCGTCTTGCATATCAGAGATTTGATGAATGGGAAAAGAATCTGGAAAGTATGAAAAAGCTGGGAGTATATGCGGTTGCCACACCAAAGCTTACTGAGTACCAGAGTGATATTGATATGGACGGATCACAGTGGAAATCACTGATCGGTGGCAATATGTGGATGGATAATTACGAATGCGTGTTCGCGGTAGATACTTCCTATCCAATCCAGGATGACTTTTATCAGGAGAGCAAGATTTATCAGGAGTATGCACCGCAGGTAAGATTTACCTTCTGGATTGCGATTGCAACCGGATTTGCAATGCTTGTAATTCTGGCATGGCTGACAATTGTTGCGGGCAGATCAAACCGGGAAGAAGGCATTGTGTTAAATCGGGTCGATAAAATGAAGACAGAACTCTTTATTCTTTTGTCGGTTGCAGTTATGGTGATATGTATTTACGGGGAAATCAGTTTAAGTTACAGTCTGCTGAACGGAGTCTGGTTTAGCGGAGATGGTTTCAATGGCACATCGGTACTGATTTTTGCAGGGATTGTTGCGGTAAGCGTTTGCATGACAGGACTTACTTTCTGGCTTGGAATGGTAAGAAGGATCAAGGCAAAGACCTTGTGGAAGAACAGTATTTTATGTCTGATCATCAAATACGTCCGGATTGGAATCCGGCATCTGGGGGAGGTCTGGAAAGCTGCGATTTTGTTTGGAGTACTGGTTGTAGTTCACTGGATCGCGATCGCCATGTGGGAGCCGGGAATCTGGCTGTTCGTAATGCTTGCGGCAGAGGCGGGGGCATTTTTCTGCCTGATGCGCAGAGCCATCGGAAGAGCGCGGATCATCAAAGGGGTAAAAGCAATCGCAGACGGTCAGGTTGATTATCAGATTCCGTTAAATGGACTCAAAGGCGGACAGCTTGAAGCAGCAGTCAGCATCAATAAGATCGGAGATGGACTGGACCGGGCGGTAGAAGAGAGCGTAAAAAATGAACGCCTCAAAACGGATCTGATCACAAATGTATCCCATGATATCAAAACGCCGCTTACATCAATCATTAATTATGTGGACCTTTTAAAGAGAGAGGATTTTGAGGATCCGAAGATCCGGAATTATCTTCAGGTTCTGGAAGAAAAAGCATATCGTCTGAAGACACTTACCGAGGATGTGGTAGAAGCTTCCAAGGTAAGCAGTGGCAATATCAGCCTGGAAATGATGAATCTGAATCTGGTTGAGCTGGTTAACCAGACCAGTGCAGAGTTTGAAGAAAAATTTGAGGCAAGGAATCTGAAAATGATCATGAATCTTCCGACCGAACCGGCAACAATCTACGCAGACGGCAGACGAATGTGGAGAGTTCTTGCAAATGTATTTAACAATGCGGCAAAATATGCAATGGAGGGAAGCCGGGTCTACGTGGATCTGGTTCAGACAGGTGAGGAAGTACAGTTTACGATCAAGAATGTATCAGAGCAGCCGCTGAATATTTCGGCAGATGAGCTGACAGAAAGATTTATCCGCGGAGATGTATCCAGAAGCACGGAAGGAAGCGGGCTTGGTCTTTCGATTGCACAGAATCTGACAAAGCTTCAAGGGGGAAAATTCGAGTTATATCTCGACGGAGATCTGTTCAAGGTACTGATCCGTTTCCCGGTTCCAAAAGAAACGGAAGATGTCTATCAGGAAGTAGAACAGTAACAGGTAAATATGGGGCGTAAGGGAAATTTCCCTTGCGCTCTATTTTATTTCGCTTTACAATAAAAACTGGATTCGTACATATAACCTAAAATGTAAGGGGAAATTAAAATGGAATCATTGAATAATATCTTAAAAAAGAGTTTAAATAAAGAATTTTTATCAGCAATAATCAGCAATCCACGTGAAAAAGGCGGAATTGTAAAGATTAAGATCCGCCCTGTGGAGCATAAAGACAATATTTTGTACCAGTGCGAAGAGCACCGGAACAACCAGGTATTTCACCACAATCTGAATGAAGAAGAAGCAGCAGGATATATTGAAAATGCCATGCAGGAATTCAAACAGATGCAGATGGAGACGAGAAAATTCCGCTATCAGGTTCTGGTCAGCAAAAAAAGGAAAATGACGATTCAGAGACGGCTTCAGACCGGGAGGTTCAAAGAGATTGATCTGTCACACAACCGGAAGAAGCATTATATCCTGGAGGAAGGAAAAGCAGTTCCATTTTTACAGGATCTGGGAGTTATGACAAAAGAAGGGGAAATCGTGCGGACAAAGTTTGATAAGTTCCGCCAGATCAACCGTTTCCTGGAGTTTATCGAGGATGTTCTTCCGGAGCTCCCGAAGGATAGGGAAGTAACGATTCTGGATTTTGGATGCGGCAAATCCTATCTGACATTTGCAATTTACTATTATTTGCATGAGTTAAAAGGTTATGATATCCGGATCATCGGACTGATCAAAGAGCGAATGGCAGCTCTTGTCACGGATGCTATGCGTGCAGAATATCTCAAGAGGGAGGGATATGACACACAGATCCTGGAGTTTATCGATATGGAGCATACACCGAAGAATATTTTGATACGGGCCATTTACACGGGAAATAAAGGAAAAAATACAGAGGCAATCCGCACATGTGAAGAAATGCTTCACATCGATCCAATGCTGGGGAGATTATTGGATCAGCAGAATGAAGAGGGAGAAAAAGGAGTATAAATTTAGCAAATTAAGATAAAGGGGACTATAATTACAATGTTTAAAAAGATAGCAATAAAGACAGGGGTACTGACTACTGTATTTATTCTTGCAGTTATCGTATCCAGTTATGTGACGAACAGAGGCAACACTGATATGAGTGCAGATATGGGAGGTGCGACATTGCCAAGAATATCCTTTACGACAGAAGGATATGAAGTGAACTCACTGCCGGGATATAAAAGCGATATGACGCTTACTTCAATGCGTGATACACTGACACCCGTCACAAATAACCAGCTGGATATGAACATTGCAAAATATGATAACCAGATCCAGAAGGTTTACTGGCAGGTATATACACTGAATGGGAAAAAATGTATCCAGGAGGGAACCATTAAAGATGTTCAGGATACAGTAACTTTAAATTTCAAGAATACGAAGATCCTGAAAGAAGAGAGGATTTTGAAAGTAACCTTGTACCTGGATAATCAGAATATTTATTTTTATACCAGGATCAAGAATTCGGCAGATTGCAACTATAAGAAAAGCCTGGATTTCGCAAATGATTTCCACAATGCGGCACTCGAAAATCAGGGTGATAAGGTCGAAAGCTATTTGGAAACAGATTCCAGTGAGGACAGCTCCACCTATCAGGAGGTCACACTTGCATCGACACAGTCACAGGTGACATGGGGTTCGCTTGCACCGCAGGTATCGGGAAATGTATACTGGGAAATTAAGGAATGCAATGAGAATTACACATCACTTGTCCTCAAATACCAGGTAAAGTGCACCGGGGATACTGATTATGCTGATCGGCTTTACAGTGTAAAGGAATTCTTCCGGATCCGCACCGGGGAAGATGCACAACAGTATCTGCTTGATTATGATCGCACGATGAATCAGAGATTTGATGGTAAGACAACTGCGCTGAACCAGAAAGGTGTTCTTGTTGGGATTGCGCCGACGGACCTGGAGTATGAGACTAATACAGATGGAACCATTGTAGCATTTATAGAGGATAACCAGCTCTGGCATTATGATAAAAAAGAGGATGAAATGTCACTGGTATTCGGCTTCGCAGATGCGGAAAACATGGATGTGCGTACATTATGCGACCTGCATGATATCCGCCTGATTTCAGTAGATGAAAAAGGCAATACCACATTTACTGTAGTGGGTTATATGAATCGCGGTGTACATGAAGGGCAGGTAGGTGTAGCAGTCTATTATTTTGACGCAGAAAAAAATTCCGTTACGGAAAAAGCATTTGTCCCTAGCGAAGACGGATATTATCTGATGAAAGAGGATCTGGGTAAATTTGTATATTACAGTAATTCTGATGAAAATCTTTATGTAATGATAGATGGTACATTGTATCTTGTGAATCTGAAGGACAACACCAGAGAGGTGCTGGTGAAAGATCTGGAGGAAGGGCAGTATCAGGTTTCACCAGACGGACATCTGCTTGCTTACCAGAGTGAGGGCGGAAAGATCAATGAGTCGCAGAAGATTATCGTGCTGAATCTGAAGACGGGCAAATCTTTTGATATTACATCCGAAGGAGACGAATATGTCAAACCGATCGGATTTATCCGGAATGATTTTGCCTATGGCACGCTGCGTGGAAACGATGCAGGAACCAATATATCCGGACAGAGTGTGTACCCGATGTATAAAGTGGATATCATCACGCAGAAACAGGAGATAGCCAAGACCTATGAGGTACAGGATTTTTACATTCTGGATGGCTATGTGGCAGACAATATGATGACACTTAATCGGGTGAACAGAAATGAGAATACCTATATTTCAACAACGGCAGATTATATTACCAACAATCAGGAGAAGGAAGAGAGCAATATCACAGTTGAGACCTACAATGATGATCTGCGGGGAACTCTGGTTCGTCTTACTTATGAAAATGGGATCAAAGACAGCAAAGCAAAAATTTTAAAACCAAAGCAGGTATTGTTTGATAAACCGATGGTTGTCAGCTTTGATAAACCGAAGGTAAAGAATCAGTATTATGTATATGCACTTGGCAGTCTGCAGGGGGTGTATGAAAAAGCATCTTATGCGATCCAGGAAGCGGAGAAGATAAAAGGTGTGGTCATTTCTTCATCACAGGAATATGTATGGGAGTCCGGAAATACGCCGGATATTTATGAAGTAAATAATATGGATGAGTTCCGGACAGGAGAAGGTGAGAGTACACTTGCAGCGTGCCTGAACCGGATCCTGAAGCTAGAAGGCGCAGAAGATATAAATGCATCAACAGAGCTGGAAAACGGAAAGTCGCCGGCAGAAATCCTGACAGAAGCAACCGGTGGAGAAGGGTTTGATTTGACCGGATGTACACCGGAAGAAATCCGCTATACGATCAGCCATGAGACACCGGTGATCGCAATGCTCAGTGTGGATCACGCGGTACTGGTCATCGGATACACGGATGCGAAGTATGCTTATCTGGATCCGGCAGACGGAGAACGTCATTCCGCAACGCCGGATGAGATGAACGGTCTTGTAAGCGGAAGCGGAAATGTATTTATTGGATATGTAAAGTAAAAAATAACCGGATGGAGGAAGAAAATGAAAGATGAAAAATATTTAGAACTTCTGGCAGAAAAGTACCCGACAGAGCAGGCTGTGTGCCGAGAGATCATCAACCTGAAGGCAATCTTAAGTCTGCCGAAGGGAACCGAGCATTTCATGAGTGACCTGCACGGAGAATATGAAGCATTTTGTCATATATTAAATAACTGTTCTGGCGTGATCCGGGAAAAAGTGGATCTGCTGTTTGGAGATACCTTATCTGATCTGGACAGAGAAGAGATCTGTACCCTGATCTATTATCCGGTTGAGAAGCTTGCGCTGATCAAAAAAGAAGGGAAGAACAATGAAGAATGGTATCGTGTGATTTTGGGAAAACTGATTGAGATCGCAAGGTTATTTTCTTCCAAATATACCCGCTCGAAAGTAAGGAAAGCGATGCCGAAGGAATATGCATATATCCTAGACGAGCTGATTCATGTGCAGAAGGATGAGGATGACAATCAGCTTATCTATCACCGCAATATTTTGGATACACTTCTTGAGCTTCAGAATGCAGACGAGTTTATCGAAGTACTGGCAGGTCTGATCAAACGTCTTGCGGTGGATCACTTACATATTGTCGGCGATATTTTTGACAGGGGACCGTGCGCAGATCGGATCATGGATCTCCTGATGACTTATCATTCCATCGATATTGAGTGGGGCAATCATGATATTCTCTGGATGGGGGCAGCGGCAGGAAGCAGAGCGTGTATTGCCACTGTGATCCGGAACAATCTGAAGTACGATAACATGAAGATCCTGGAGAACAGTTATGGCATCAGCCTTCGGAATCTGACTTTATTTGCAGAGAAGATTTATCCGGGGATTGATCCGATGAAGGCAGCTTTAAAAGAGATTTCTGTACTTCTTTTTAAATTGGAAGGTCAGGTGATCCTGCGCAATCCGGATTACAAAATGGAGGATAAGCTTCTGCTTCACAAGGTCGATGTTGCACGTCAGACGGTGGAAATTGACGGAAGGGAATATGACATTAAAGAAGAGACTTTCCCGACAGTCAATTTTGCGGCAGAAAATTTGGAGGATGTATACCAACTCACCGAAGAGGAAGAGCAGGTAGTCGAAGGTCTTGAGATGGCATTTGTGAACAGCATCCGTCTGCGCCAGCACATTGATTTTCTGTACAAAAAAGGAAGTATGTATCGGATCTTTAACAATAACCTCTTATATCATGGCTGTGTGCCACTGGATGAAAGCGGTAATTTTGAGGGCGTTGTATTTGGAAGGAAGCGTTATTGCGGAAGAGATTATCTGGATTATGCAGAACACATTGCAAGAAGGGCATGGTCAAAAGATGCGAAGGAAAAAGACAAAGACTTTATGTGGTATCTGTGGTGCGGAAGAAAATCACCGCTGTCAGGCAGAAATATCAAGACTTTTGAGCGGACTTATGTGAAGGATGAAACGACCTGGCATGAGGAGTCCAACCCATATTACCGGTTCTATGAAGAAGAAAAGGTCTGCAATATGATTTTGCATGAATTTGGTCTTTATTCTGAGCGGTCACATATCATCAATGGACACACACCGGTGCGGACTTCAAAAGGCGAGCATCCGGTGCGTGCAAATGGACGACTGATGGTGATCGATGGGGGCTTTTGCAAAAGTTATCACAAGACGACCGGCATTGCCGGTTATACGCTGATCTTTAATTCCCATGGAATCCGGATCAAGTCACACCAGCCATTCCAGAGTGTATTTGCGGCATTGACGGAAAATAAAGATATTGAGTCAAAATCGGAGCTGGTAGAGACTGAGAAAGAACGTCTGATGGTAAGAGATACAGATACCGGAAAGAAGATCAAAGAAGACATTGAAGGGCTGAAGATGCTGCTTCGTGTTTACCGGGAAGGGGATCTGGAGTAGAGAGTTTGATTCCATTATTGATATGCATAATAAAAAGGATGCGGCTTAATCAGGTCATGATTTTGCAGCATCCTTTTTATGCATTATTATTTTGTCATAACGACAGCGCCATCATCCGTAATGCGGACCATGTATTCTACCTGAGCAGAAAGTCCGTCATCTTCGGTATAAACCGTCCAGTCATTGTCTTCATCAACAAAGAATTCCGGACTGCCTTCGTTGATCATTGGTTCGATGGTAAAGATCATACCCGGAACCAGAAGCATTTCGCTTCCCTTTGGTGTAACATAGCTTACCCAAGGTTCTTCGTGGAATTCAAGACCAACACCATGTCCGCCGATTTCCTCTACAACAGAATAGCCATTTGCTTTTGCATGTGAATTGATCGCATCTGCAATGTCTCCGAGATGGTTCCATGGTTTTGCCTGCGCAAGTCCAAGTTCGACACATTCCTGTGTGACACGAACCAGTTTTTCGGCACGTTCGCTGACCTTGCCGATCATAAACATACGGGATGCATCTGAGAAATATCCGTCCAGAATGGTAGATACATCCACATTGATGATATCGCCTTCTTCCAGAATAATATTTTCATCCGGAATACCATGGCAGATCTCGTTGTTAATAGAAGTACACACACTCTTTGGGAATCCCTGATAATTAAGCGGTGCCGGGATTCCGCCGTGTTCGGTTGTATAGTCATAAACTAATTTATCAATTTCGGCTGTACTCATGCCTGCGTGGATATGGGCAGCTACATGATCAAGTACGGCAGTATTGAGATCTGCACTTTTCTGGATTCCTTCAATCTGAGGAATGGTCTTGAGCATATCTCTTGTCGGAACGATTTCTCCTTTATCTGCATGATATGCGATCTTTTCTTCGATCATAAGATGGCATTTTTTGTATTTTTTTCCGCTGCCACACCAGCACAATTCATTTCTTTCCATGAGAATACCTGACTTTCTTTTATAAATTTTTACGTGCAGAGTCTGATGTGATCACAAAAAATCAGATGTATGCCTGCACTAACTGTTTCACTTCTATAATATATCCATTCCGGAACAAAAAGTCAATCTGTGCTGTGCATTTCGCCAGATGTGATTCAAAATGACAGACCAGGATGCGGTAGGTATTGGTTTTGCAGCAGAACTATTGCTTGTATAGGACTCAGGAATCGGTTATAATACAAAGGGATTATAACTGAAAATAACAGACTGATCTGGAAAAGATGAACAGGGAAAGGATGGGCAATTATGTTTAGAATTGGAATGCTTACCAGTGGTGGGGATTGTCAGGCACTGAACGCAGCCATGCGAGGTGTTGTAAAAGGACTTTGTTCAAAACGAAACGATGTGGAAATTTATGGATTTCAGGATGGATATAAAGGACTTATTTATTCGAAGTTTGAGATGCTGACAGCAAAAGATTTTTCGGGAATACTGACGATGGGTGGAACAATCCTCGGAACATCCAGACAGCCGTTTAAACTGATGCGCGTACCTGGACCGGATGGAATCGATAAGGTCGAAGCGATGAAGCATACTTATCACAAGTTGAACCTGAACTGCCTGGTAGTACTGGGAGGAAATGGAACCCATAAGACTGCGAATCTGTTAAGAGAAGAAGGACTGAATGTGATTACACTTCCGAAGACGATCGACAACGATCTGTGGGGAACAGATATGACATTTGGCTTTCAGAGTGCGGTAGATATCGCAACGGAAGCAATTGACAGAATCCATACAACTGCAACTTCACACAGCCGTGTATTTATTGTAGAGGTTATGGGGCATAAAGTAGGATGGGTAACACTTCATGCCGGAATCGCAGGCGGAGCAGATATTATTCTTCTCCCGGAGATCCCGTATGATGTGGATAACGTAGTGCGTGCGATCAAGAGCCGTACAGAGGCAGGAAAGCATTTTACGATCATCGCGGTTGCAGAAGGCGCGATCACAAAAGAAGATGCAGCCCTTCCGAAGAAAAAATTAAAAGAAAAACAGGAAAAGAAGGGCTATCCGTCTGTGGCATATGAGCTTGCAGAGAAGATCCAGAACCGTATGGATCAGGAGGTTCGTATCACGGTTCCGGGACATACGCAGAGAGGTGGAAGCCCGTGTCCGTATGACCGTGTGCTTGCAACCAGACTTGGAGCAGCAGCAGCAGACCTGATCTTAAAAGAGGACTACGGATATATGGTAGGAATCAAGAACGGCAACATCCGCAAGGTTCCGCTTGGAGAGGTTGCCGGAAAGCTGAAGATGGTAGATCCGAAAGCGGATATCATCAAAGAAGCCAAGATTGTCGGAATCAGTTTTGGTGATGAGTAAAGGAGTAATTTAACATGTCATATACTGCCCTGTATCGTAAATTCCGTCCTGCGGAATTTGAAGACGTAAAAGGACAAGATCATATTATCACAACGCTGAAGAATCAGATAAAGGCGGACAGGATCGGACATGCATATCTGTTCTGTGGCACAAGAGGAACCGGAAAGACAACAGTAGCGAAGATTTTTGCAAAGGCAGTCAATTGCGAGCATCCGGTAGACGGAAGTCCCTGCGGGGAATGTACCATGTGCAAAAATATTGCAGCCGGTACTTCCATGAACGTCATTGAGATCGATGCGGCTTCCAACAACGGTGTGGACAATATCCGTGAGATCAGGGAAGAGGTATCCTACCGTCCGACGGAGGGAAGATATAAGGTGTATATCATCGATGAGGTGCATATGCTTTCAATAGGTGCATTTAATGCTCTGTTAAAGACTTTGGAGGAACCCCCGGAATATGTAATCTTTATTCTTGCAACGACAGAGGCACATAAGATTCCGATCACGATTTTATCCAGATGCCAGCGCTACGATTTCAAGCGTATTACGATCGATACGATCGCAGCGCGGTTGGATGAACTGATGAAAAAAGAACAAGTTGAGGTAGAAGAAAAAGCAATCCGCTATATTGCGAAAGCGGCGGACGGATCCATGCGAGATGCACTAAGTCTTCTGGATCAGTGCATTGCGTTTTACCTCGGACAGAAGCTGACCTACGATCATGTTCTTGAGGTTCTTGGCGCGGTGGATACGGATGTGTTCAGCCGGCTTCTCAGACAGATCATCAGCCAGGATGTGGGAAAGGTACTTGCTACTGTAGAAGAGCTTGTGATGCAGGGAAGAGAACTGACGCAGCTTGCGGCAGATTTTACCTGGTATCTGCGCAACCTTCTTCTGGTGAAGACTTCGGATAATATGGAAGATGTGCTGGATGTATCGACGGAGAATCTGGCGCAGCTGAAAGAGGAAGCACAGATGATCGAATCCGGGGTGCTGCTCCGGTATATCCGTATTTTTTCCGAGCTGACAAATCAGCTCAAATACGCAACACAGAAAAGAGTGCTTCTGGAAGTAACACTGATCAAGCTTTGCAAACCGCAGATGGAGAGTACGAAGGACAGTATTCTGGACCGGATCCGTGCACTGGAAAAACAGGTAGAAGAAGGAAGTTTTGCAGTTGCGCAGCCGCAGGAGAGGGTTGTTTATGTAAATGGTGAAGCACCGAAGCCACAGCCAAAACCGCAGTTTCCGAAAGCACTGAAGGAAGATGTAAAGCAGGTGACATCCAATTTCCGGAAGATTGCAAACGAAGCATCAGGAATGCTTAGAGGCTATCTGAAGCAGGCAAGACTCAGCGTGGACGATCAGGACAGACTTCTGATCGTTCTGCCGGATGAGATCAGCGCCAGCGTGGTAGGAAGTGAAGAACATAAGCAGGAATTAAAAGATCTGATTGAGAAAAAAATCGGCAAGACTGTGGAGATTGATGTGCGTCAGGTGGAGAACGGACGCCATTTTGAAGACAGTTTTGTGGATATAGAAAAAGTGATCAATATGGAGATCACGATTGAAGATGAATAATAATTAGGAGGATTTATAGTTATGGCAAAAAGAGGAGGATTTCCAGGAGGCGGAATGCCGGGAAATATGGCAAATTTAATGAAGCAGGCTCAGAAGATGCAGAAGCAGATGGAAGAGCAGGCAAAAGAGATGGAAGAGAAAAGTTTTACAGCAACTGCAGGTGGCGGAGCTGTAGAAGTGACCGTAAGCGGTAAAAAAGAAGTCCAGAAAGTAAAACTTCAGGAAGAAGTTGTGGATCCGGATGATGTAGAGATGCTGGAAGACCTGATCATGGCAGCAGTCAATGAAGCACTTCGTCAGGTCGATGAGGCAAATACTTCCGCTATGAGCAAGCTGACTGGCGGACTTGGCGGAATGCCGGGAATGTTCTAGAACGGGAGTGTAAAAGATGGATTATTACAGCAGTCAGATCAGTAAACTGATCGAAGAATTATCAAGACTGCCTGGTATCGGAGCAAAGTCAGCCGGAAGGCTGGCTTTTCATATCATTAATATGCCGAAGGAACAGGTAGAACAGCTTGCAGCGACACTGGTAGATGCAAGAAATAATGTAAGATACTGCAAGCAATGCTGCACGCTTACTGACAAAGAATTATGCCCGATCTGTGCCAGCGAGGAGCGGGATCATAAGACGATCATGGTTGTGGAAAATTCCCGAGATCTTGCAGCTTATGAAAAGACTGGAAAATATAATGGTGTGTACCATGTACTTCATGGCGCAATTTCCCCGATGCTTGGGATCGGACCTGGAGATATCCGGCTAAAAGAGCTGATGGAGCGTCTTCAGGGGGATGTGGATGAAGTGATCATCGCAACCAATTCCAGCCTGGAAGGGGAGACTACTGCGATGTATATCAGCAAACTGATCAAGCCGACAGGAATCAAGGTCAGCCGGATCGCAAGCGGCGTGCCGGTCGGCGGCGATCTGGAATATATTGATGAAGTGACGCTTCTGCGTGCACTGGAAGGACGTACAGCACTTTAGGTGACTTAACGTGACTTAAGGACTGCGAGGAGTGCCGGAAACGTATGCATTTGAAAGAAGTAAAGATATGAGAAAGAAGAAAGTAACCTCTTCGGATATCGCACATGCGGCAGGTGTGTCGCAGGCAACGGTATCCATGATCCTGAATAAAAAATATAATGTATCATTTTCAAAAGAAACGATCCGTAAAGTGGAACAGATCGCAGAAGAGATGGGATACGAAGTACCGAAAAGAAAGACACGCAGAGAAAGCAGGAAAGAAAAACTGATCGTCGTATTTTGTTCCAACCTCACGAACCCTTATTATGTTATGTTGCTTCAAGGGATTGAATCCCGTGCAAAGGAGCAGGGATATGGACTGTTTGTGTGCAATACCCAGAGGGATCTGAAGATGGAGGAGCGGTATCTCAGGATGATGCATGAGCTGAAACCGCTTGGCATTATCTATACCTGCAATCCAAGTCATTGCTTTATGGATACGATAGAAGAGTTGGCAGAAAAAATTCCGATCGTAATTATCAATAACCAGAATGAGCATCTGAATGTAGATGCAGTGGAACTGGATAATTCCAAACTCGGAAGGATGATGGCAAAGCATCTTCTGGATCTGGGGCATCGGAAAGTAGCGTATATTGCACCACCTCTTACAACCAGACAGAAGCAGCGCTCCAAAAGGGTGGAAGGATTTCTGAAAGAATTTGATGCTGTTGGATTAAAAGACAATGTGATCATCAAGGCAGCAAATGAGTCGATCGATATGAGCATCCCGAATATCGATTCGGAGTATAAGATCGGATATGATCTGACGAAAGAGCTTTTGAGAGAGCATAATGATATTACTGCGATCGTCGGATTAAATGATATGATCGCATTTGGAATCTTGGATGCACTTCACGAAGAAAAATATAAAGTTCCGGCAGATATTTCCGTAATGGGATGTGATAATACACTGTTTGCGAAGATGCATAAGGTGTCGCTGACAACGATCGAGCATTTTGTCGTTTTCAAAGGGCGGGATGCCTGTGATATCATTATGAAAAAGATTCTTTCTCAGAACAGCCAGTATTCAGAGATCCAGCCGATCAGCACCTACCATGTAGAATATGAACCTCGTCTGATCGTGCGTGGAACGACGTCTTATGCGAAAACAAAAAAAGGGAAAAATTAGTTTAAATTCAAAAAATATTAGTAATATTTCATAGTTTATATCTCTGAAAACGCTATAAAATAAAGGATTATCCAAAAACGGTATCAAAAAATTACTAATAAAATAGTTAATATTAACGCGAAAAATTACTAATAAAAACATATGGCTATTGACCTGTCAGAGTAAATTGCGATATAATTTAACCAAGTCAGGCAATCAGATAAAAAGAGGGATTCCTGATAACGGGAAATACGAATTTTCATGTTCATAAGGAGGAAAACGAAATGAGATTTTTCATCGACACAGCAAATGTGGAAGACATTAAAAAAGCTAACGATATGGGAGTTATCTGCGGAGTTACAACAAATCCGTCACTGATCGCAAAAGAGGGACGTGATTTTAAAGAAGTTATCGCAGAGATCGCATCTATCGTAGACGGACCGATCAGTGGAGAAGTAAAAGCAACAACTACTGATGCAGAAGGTATGATTGCAGAAGGTAGAGAAATCGCTAAGATCCATCCGAACATGGTAGTTAAAATTCCGATGACTGTAGAAGGACTGAAAGCTTGTAAAGCTCTTACAGCTGAAGGAATCAAGACAAATGTAACACTGGTATTCACAGCAAACCAGGCACTTCTTGCAGCAAGAGCAGGGGCTACATATGTATCGCCGTTCCTTGGACGTCTGGATGATATTTCTGTACGTGGAACAGAACTGATCGAAGAAATCGCTGAGATGTTTGCAGCGGCCGGAGATATTGATACACAGATCATCTGCGCGAGCGTCCGTAACCCAATGCACGTTACAGAATGTGCACTTGCAGGTGCTGATATTGCAACTGTTCCTTACAAAGTAATTGAACAGATGACACATCATCCGCTTACAGATGCTGGTATCGCAAAATTCCAGGCTGATTACAAAGCAGTATTCGGAGAATAAAATTTACAATCGGAATAATTTACTGTCGGAAGAGCACCAATCTGCGCTTCCGACAAAGTGACTAAAAATAAACTATTTCAGGAGGCATATTTTCATGAACAAGTCAGAACTTATGAAAACTGCAAATGAAAT
The DNA here is from genome assembly GCF_027695515.1 of Coprococcus sp. LG101-27. Classification (NCBI taxonomy): domain Bacteria; kingdom Bacillati; phylum Bacillota; class Clostridia; order Lachnospirales; family Lachnospiraceae; genus Coprococcus; species Coprococcus sp. LG101-27. The sequence goes on along the minus strand of NZ_JAQEUJ010000010.1, from coordinate 7,175 downwards.
CCGTAAGAGCATCGTGACAGCAGTACACGCTGCCAAATCCGGACATCCGGGCGGATCTCTGTCAGCAGCAGACATCTACACATATTTATATTTTGAAGAGTTAAATATCGATCCTAAGGATCCTAAGAAAGCAGACCGCGACCGTTTCGTTCTTTCCAAAGGACATACAGCTCCGGGATACTATTCTGCACTGGCACACAGAGGATTCTTCCCGGTAGAAGACCTCAAGACACTTCGTCATACAGGATCTTACCTTCAGGGACATCCGGATATGAAGCACATCCCGGGTGTTGATATGTCAAGCGGATCTCTGGGACAGGGAATCTCAGCAGCAGTAGGTATGGCTATTTCTGCAAAACTGAGTAATGATGACTATCGTGTATACACACTTCTCGGAGATGGAGAAATTCAGGAAGGACAGGTTTGGGAAGCTTCTATGTTAGCAGGCTTCAGAAAACTGGACAATCTGGTAGTAATTGTAGATAATAACAACCTTCAGATTGACGGACGTATTGATGAAGTTAACTCACCATACCCGATCGACAAGAAATTTGAAGCATTTAACTTCCACGTAATCAATATCGATGGACATGATTTTGATCAGATTGCAGCTGCTTTCAAAGAAGCAAAAGAAACAAAAGGAATGCCGACAGCTATTATTGCCAAGACCATAAAAGGTAAAGGTGTTTCTTTCATGGAAGACCAGGCTGGATGGCATGGAAAAGCTCCGAATGATGAAGAATACAAGATCGCTATGGAAGATTTAGAGAAAGCAGGTGAAGCATTATGTCAGAAGTAAAGAAAATCGCAACAAGAGAAAGCTATGGTAATGCTTTAGTTGAACTTGGAAAACTGCATGATGATGTAGTAGTACTTGATGCTGACCTTGCCGGAGCTACAAAGACAGGAATGTTTAAGAAAGCATTCCCGGAAAGATTTATCGATTGTGGTATCGCAGAAGGCAACATGATCGGAGTTGCAGCTGGTATCGCTACAACAGGCAAAGTTCCGTTTGCAAGTACATTTGCAATGTTCGCAGCAGGACGTGCATTTGAACAGGTTCGTAACTCTGTCGGATATCCGAAGAACAATGTTAAGATCGGTGCTACACATGCAGGTATTTCCGTTGGTGAAGATGGTGCTACCCATCAGTGCAACGAAGATATCGCTCTTATGAGAACAATCCCAGGTATGGTAGTGATCAGCCCGGCAGATGATGTAGAAGCAAGAGCAGCTGTATTTGCAGCATATGAACATCAGGGACCGGTATATATGCGTTTCGGAAGACTTGCAGTGCCGGTAATCAATGATAATCCGGATTATAAGTTTGAGATCGGAAAAGGAATCGTACTTCGCGAAGGTAAAGATGTAACAATCGTTGCAACAGGACTTGAAGTGAGCGAATCTCTTGCAGCAGCTGAAAAGCTTGCAGCAGACGGAATCGATGCGAAAGTAATCAATATCCATACGATCAAACCTATTGATGAAGAACTTATTGTTGCAGCAGCAAAAGAGACAGGAAAAGTTGTTACCGTAGAAGAACATTCTGTTATCGGTGGACTTGGAAGTGCTGTATGTGATGTGCTTTCTGAAAAACTTCCTACACCTGTTCTGAAGATTGGTGTTATGGATACGTTCGGGGAATCTGGTCCGGCAGTTGAACTGATCAAGAAATACGGACTTGATGCAGACAGCATCTGCGAAAAAGTAAAAGCATTTGTAAAATAATAAAAAAGGATTCTGAGAATCTATAATAAAAATGCCAGAACCGGTGTAAATCGGGACTGGCATTTTTGTTATGGATGAAAGTTATTGATCCGCTGTGGGAGTGAGAAGGATACAGCACCAGACCAGTGGCACTATAACCAGTTATATTTTGAGAGTGGCATATTTCCCGTTCTAGGAAAATATTTTCCGTATAATACAGCTTACAAGTCCAATTCCGCATAATGGAAGAAGGATTCCTTTCAGACTTCCATACAGCTGCAGACCGCCGGCAAGACCGGTCAGTGGTGATGGAGAAGAAGGAATCAGATTCCAGAATATTCCGGCAGCAATTACAGTTATACCGATGAACAGGAAAGAGAAAAGCCCCCGTCCGGTATCGACACGCTTTGTACCCCTGTCTCCATAAGCACATGGTCCGGTCAGCGCCCACAGGAAGAAAATAATCTCCATAATCAGCAGAAATGCTGCGACGCCAAGGAAGGCACCGAGCGTATAATTCTTGGCATTTACCGCTGTGGCAAGTGAACCATATACTGGATAACAGCTCCAGAAATTCTTGAAAATATTAAATGCAATTACGGCGATCATCAGAAGCGTTACGCCACGGGCTCCGGTCTGCAGGAGTTTGCCGGTTATTTTTGCGCCTGTCTGCACGGTCTTTTTCACCGGAGTGGTGATGATCGAAGCGGATGGAGTGGAACGCTTTTTCCCGGAAGCTTTTGAACTGCCGTTTCCAGAGTTTCCGGAAGTACGTTTCCGGGCTTTTTTAGACCGCTCCTTTCGTGAATCCTCTGAAGGATCTTCGGAGGAAGAGTGTTCCTTCTTTTTTACTTCCTCGCTTTTGTTGGTTTTATTTACATCTCTTTGAGATTTCTTTTTACGCCTTTTTACGGTATCCCGATCCGGTACGTCATCCAGATCAATGATATCAAAGTCAGTATCGTCTGACAGGTCTTCATAAATCTGTTTCATGTTACAATCAGCCTCCTCATTTTTGTTTCGCCCTATTTTATACCAGGAATTTGAAAGAAACAATATGAATCACAGAAACATCACAAAATCATAAGGAATTCTTTAGAAAAGAATGAGGTGGAACAAAAGAAATTTTGGTATACTTAAAGTATGCCGGGGAAAGGAACACGGCAGAAAAAAAGAGGGTAACCAGAATGGAAAAATTACAGAAAACGATAACTGAATTAAATGATAAATTAAAAAAGAAAAATAAAACACCGGAGGAGCAGGATGAAGAATTTGAACAGTTTTATGAATGCATCAAAGATATTGCAATCCATCCGGTAGTGCTGAGAATGAAGCTTTATCCGCATCATGGAGTGACAAACTGTTATCAGCACTGTCTTCATGTTTCTTACTATAATTATATCTGGTGTAAGGCACTTGGACTGGATGCAAGGTCAGCAGCGCGTGCGGGAATGCTGCATGATTTGTTTTTGTACGACTGGCATACCCATGCAAAGCGGACAGGGGATCATTTTCATGGGATGACGCATCCGAAAAGAGCGCTCATGAACGCAGAGAAATTTTTTGATCTGAATAGCATCGAACGGGATATTATCATCAACCATATGTGGCCGGTCACACTTTTTTCTGTGCCGCGGACAAAAGAAGGATGGATTACGACACTTGCTGACAAGTATTGCGGCAGTTTTGAGACTGCACAGCGAAAGGAGAGCGATCCGGTAAAGAAAAAACGGGGAATGGACAGGATTGTCGAACGATTTTCCTATTTAGTAGACACAAAGCGATAAAAAGTGTGCTTTCCATATGATACGATAGCCTAAACTACAAAATATGCAGAATGAGGTGAGAGTATTATGGAAAACAAATTTCCAAAAAATGTACGTCAGATAGGAAATGTGAGTGATACTCCGAAGATTTACGTGGAAGATTATGTAGATACATTTCTGAATCAGATTTGTGATAAAGCAGATAAGGAACAGGCAGGTGCATTTCTGGTCGGTAAAAAAGAAGTAACAGAAGGTCAGGAGTGTCTCTATATTTTTGGCGCGATCTGCATGGAATTTTCCGATGATGAAAATGAAATCATTTCACAGGAGAATTTTGAAAAAGCAGAGCAGGAGAAAAAGGAATATTTTGAAGAGGGTACGATGATTGGCTGGATGCTCTGCAGACCGGGCGCGCGAATGGTGATAGATACGAAGATATTCAATACCCATGAAAAATATTTTTCCGAAAGAAATACTATTTTTATATTAAAAGATAATGCAGAGGTGGAAGAACAGTATTATTGTTACAAATATAAAGAGCTGATGCAGATTGGCGGGCATTATGTTTATTATGAAAAAAATGCTGCAATGCAGAGTTATATGATTACGGCACGGAAAAAGATTGGCGTGACACCCAGCGAAGTTGTGGAAGATAAGGCTGCAAAAGATTTTCGCAACCTTGTAAAAGAAAGATTTGAGGCGCAGGAGCAGAAGAAAACTTCCAGGCTGACATACGTGGCGAGCGTGTTTCTGGTAATTGTGGTTCTGATTATGGGCGTGACAACCCTGAACAATTATGGGAAAATGAAAAGTGTCCAGTCATCCCTGGAATTTATACGTAATTCGATCATGAAGCAGGGCGAAGAAAAAACGCAGAAAACCAGTGGCACAGTAAAAGAAGCAAATGAGCAACAAAATGAGAATACCGTTCAGTCAGAGCAGACGAATGATCCGCAGACAGAGGAACAGCAGGATCCGATGCCACAGCAGGGAGAGGGCTCTGATTCTGCTTCGACAGAGGAAGAAAAGGTCGATGATTCTTCGATGAGCGCAATGCAGGAAATGAGTGAAGATATTTATATTGTAGAAAAAGGCGATACGCTAGCCAAAATCAGCAAGAAAGTATACGGGGATAGTGGACATGTAGATGCGATCTGCAGAATGAACGGGTTGTCGGACGGAAACCTGATTTTTATCGGACAGAAATTGATTCTGCCGTAGTTTTCTGTACATATGAATAAAAACTGTGGTATACTAACAACAAACTAACGACAGGAAAAGGACAGGTTATGGATGTGATAGTAAAGGTACGTGATCCGGACGAAAACCTGGAAGAGAAGATAAAGGCGTACAAAGTAAAAAAGAGAATAAAGACGGCGGTAACGATTTTGGCGTTTGTGTTTGCACTGATCAGCAGCTATCTGCTTGTGAAATTGCAGACATATACAAGCTTACGGACTCTGCAAAGCTATAAAAATAAAGAGACAGAATCAAGTGATTTGAAATATTTGCAATATGCAGACGGAATGCTCAAATACGGACGGGATGGAATTGCGTATATCAATAAAAAAGGTGTAGAGCAGTGGAATCAGTCTTATCAGATTAAGGATCCGGTTATCAATGTGTCGGGAAAAGCGATGGCGGTCGCAGAGCGCGGTGGAAATGATATTTATGTTATGGATGAAAAAGGCGCGAAGGGAGAAATCCATACGAATTATCCGATCGAGAAGATAGCTGTTGCGGAAAATGGAATTGTCAGTACGATTTTAAATAACGAAAATTCACCAATGGTTGTGTGCTATGATGCGACAGGAAATGTACTGGTAGAGCACAGAGCTTCACTTACCGGAACCGGATACCCGATTGGAATCGCACTTTCGCCGAACGGAACGAGACTTCAGATTTCATATTTGTGTGTAGCGGATGGTGTCGAGGCAACAAGAGTCGGATACCTGAATTTTGATAATACAGAAGAAGCGAACAAAGAATATCAGGTTGCTGATGATGTTTACAAAAACACAATTGTTCCGACTTCGTTTTTTATAGATGAGAAGAAGTCTGTTCTGGTCGGAGATCAGTCGTTTATGATCTATAAGGAAACGGACAAGCCGAAGCTTTCTAAAACAGTAAAGCTGGATAAGCAGATTAAGAGCTTTTTCCATGACGATGAATATCTTGGGTTCATACTGAAAGAAGAAAGCGGAGAATATGAGCTTCGCCTATATGATATGGAAGGAAATCAGAAATTATCTAAAACATTTACCGGGGAATATGGAAATGTAAAGATTGCAGATGGAAATGTTATCATGTATGATGGGACTTCCTGCCTGATTTATTCCAAGCTTGGTGTGAAGCAATTTGAAGGAACGACAGAATATGAGATAAAAGAAGTAATTCCGGTTTTCGGAATCAATAAGTACCTTGTGATGAATGCAGACGGACTTGCAGAGGTACGGCTTGTAAAATAGGAGTAGAGTATGGAAGTAAATATTTTATTGGTAATTGTCGGGGGCATTATAGCAATAGGAGCTATTGTAGGATTTGCTAAAGGTGCTGTCAGGATTGCTGTATCGCTTGGGGCGACGATCCTTACACTGGCGGTTGTGTATTTTGCAACGCCGTATGTCAGCAAAGCAATTTATTCGCTTACACCGATTGATGAGATGGTAGAACAGCAGTGTATAAAAACGATGACAAAAGCCTTCACGGGAGAAGCGGATACAAATTCGGGATTTACGGAAGAGCAGGTGCGGGGAATCCTCTCAGCGGCAGGTGTATCTGAGCAGACATTGGAAGCAGCAGGAATTACCGTGGAAGATATTGTAAATGGTAATGTGTCAGATGAGATGCTGCAGCAGTATGGAATTTCACCAGATATCTTCGATGGACATGTGTCAACGGAAGAGGTAGAGCAGTCGATCATGGAGGCTGAGATTCCAAAGCAAATGCAGATAGTGGCAATCGAGGGGGCAGATCTTCCGGATGTATTTAAGAATCTTCTTCTGGAAAATAATAACAGTGAAGTTTATCAGAAGCTTGGGGTAACGACATTTGCGGAATATGTAAGCAAATATTTTGCAAAGCTGGTTATCGAGATTGTCGCGTTTCTGGTAACATTCCTGTTTGCAACCATTGTGATAAGAGCGGTTGTGTTTGCGCTTGATTTTGTGACAGCACTTCCGGTTCTGGGAATTCTGAACAGGCTGGCAGGAGTTCTGGTAGGGTCGACGATTTCATTTATTATAGTAGGGATCCTGTTTATTGTAATTACGCTTCTGTATACAACAACGATAGGAAAGCAGGCAATGGGAATGATCAGAGAAGATCAGATCCTTAGTTTTTTATATGATAATAATATAATTATGAAAATTGCAACAATGTTGAGATAAAAGGCTTGACAATAGAAACTGATAATGGTATTATAAAAATCCGTCACGGAAAAGTGATGGATTTTTATTTATAATAAGGAATGTAAGGTAGCCTTTGAAAATAAAAATAAAAACCTCAAAAAATGTGTTGACAAAACAAAATACACATGATATTATATAGAGGTTGTCGCTGATAAAAATAAAAAGCGACAAAAAATAATTTAAAAAAGTTGTTGACAAACACGAAACACTTTGATATAATATAAAAGCTGTCACATGAAACGGCAACAACAAAAAAAGAACATTGATAACTGAACAATAGACAACAAACCCT